>NZ_JBQDYE010000015.1:0-87433 GCF_052044155.1 Salinisphaera sp. SWV1 | reverse complement strand
GCGGCCGGAACGCGCCGGCGCGTCTTCGCCGGGCGGGCGCGGCATGTCCCGATCCGCGCTGGCAGCCGGCGTTGCCGGGCGTTCCGGCTCAGGTTCCGGCTCCCGTTCGGGTTCCGGCGCCGGCCTGGGCGTCCGGACCGCCGTTGACGCCACTTCGCCCGGCCCGGCGGTATCGCGGCGGGCGGCTTCGCGGGCGACTGCGGGATCCGCCGTCGCACCGGCCGGCTCCGCATGCGCCGCCGCATCATCCGCAGCCGGTGGCACCTGCTCACGCTCGAGCGTGACCGGCTTGTATCCGCGTTCGCGCAGACGCCGCAGCACCCACCCGATCAACACCAACAACAGCAGGAACAACAACACATTGCGCGGCGACAGCCAGACGTCACCGCCGGCCTGGGCCACGTCGCCCGGCGGCGGGGATGCAACGCGCGGCGGATGGGCAGCGCGGCTGCCGCCGGATGAATCGGTCGCCGGCTCGGGGTTCGGCTTGGACTTGGATTTCGACTTGGATTTCGACTTGGATTCGGGCGCGGGTTTCGGCTTCGGACTGCCGTTCATGGATGCGGCCGCCGGGGCCGTTGCAGTCGACGCGGCATTGCCGGCTGGCGTGGCGCCCGAGCCCGCGCTGGACGCTACCGGCGCCGACGCCGTGGCCTGGCCACCCGGGCTCGCCTGCGGCGTCGGCCATGGCGCCGCGGACGGCAGGCTCAGTTGGCCGAAGGGTCCGGCCGGCGTCGTTTTCGCGCCGGCCGGTGTGGCTTTTGCTGGCGCGGGCGGCGTCTTTGCTTCGGCTTTGCTCGCACTCGTGGCCCCGGGCGCGGCATTGGCATCCGGGGACTGCAGCGCCGCTGGCGGCGCTTCGCCACTCGCCGCCAGCTTGGGTGAATTATCGGCACCGCCGCGCCCGGCGGCGTTGTGGCGCGCCCGAGCATTCTGCAAGCGCTGCTGCGCCGTGCCGGCGTTCACGGCGCGAATGCGCTCGGCGCCCGGAATGGTCAGTCGCGCGTCCTGCAATAGCGCCGCCATACCGCCATTGAAGGCGGATGGATTGGCCCGGTAAATCGCCAGCATGGTCTGCGCGATCGTCGCCCCGGGCGGCGTGTGGCCCGCGGCGATCGACCAGAGGGTTTCACCGGCACGCACCTCGTGACGGGACGCGCGGCCCGTGGCGGCACTCGCGCCGGCGGCGGATGTCGCCGCCCGGACCGCCGACGTCGCACCGGGCGCCGGCGACGACGCCGCATTCGCCTCGGGCGCCGGATTGAGCAGGGCGGTGTATTCGCGCAGCGCGCTGCCGCTACCCGAGTCCACTTGCAGCAGAAAATCCACGAACGGCTCGCTCACCGGGCGATTCGTGGCGATATGCACTGTCGCGCGATGGCCGCCCGGACTCATCTTGGTATCGACCTTGAGGCGGTCGACCGCGCTGCTTCGGCGGATGCCGAAACGCTGGAACATGGCCGGCGGCGCGATACCGACGTCGAGCGACGCGCGCTCGGCGGCATCGATATCCTTCAACACCACCGTGGCGTCGAGCGGCTGATTGAGGTGCGAGTGCACCGTGAGTGCCCCGAATTCGAGGGCGAACGCGGATGAGGCATACCCTGCCGCCGCAATACTCGCGGCGATCAGACCGCATCGGATAGCTCGATCGATGAAAACGGCCACGCCGTATGCAACCCCCTGTTTACTCCCCGCGGCCAACGCGGCCCGGCCGCCCGCCCGATCACTGTTATCGGCAGACAGGGACGGCGCTCAAGCGCCGCGCCCAGGTCGCGGGCCGATGCGATGCGCCCGCCGCCTGGCTATCCGGCCGGCTCAGCGTAGCATATCGACGATCGCGCCCCCCATCTCCCGGGTGCTGGCAATCTGGGTTTCATCGTCCATGATGTCGCGGGTGCGAAGCCCTCGGTCGAGCGCATAACCGACCGCCGCCTCCACCTTGTCGGCCAGGTCGCGGCGATCCAGCGTATAGCGCAGCATCATCGCCACCGACAGGATGATTGCCAGCGGATTGGCCAGCCCCTGCCCGGCGATGTCGGGCGCGCTACCGTGCACCGGCTCGTACAGCCCCTTGCCGTGGGCATCCATCGATGCCGAGGGCAGCATGCCGATCGAGCCGGTGAGCATGGCCGCAGCATCGGAGAGAATATCGCCGAACAGGTTGCTGGTGACCACCGTGTCGAACTGCTTGGGCGCACGCACGAGCTGCATGGCGGCGTTGTCGACATACATATGCGAGAGCTCGACGTCCTCGTACTCGCTGGCGAGTTCGTTCATCACATCGCGCCACAACTGCGAGACATCCAGCACGTTGGCCTTGTCGACGCTGCACAGGCGATGGCCACGCGCGCGCGCGGTCTCGAACGCCGCCCGGCCGATGCGCTCGATCTCGGCTTCGTTGTAGCGCAGCGTGTTCCAGGCCTCGCGCAGACCGGCTTCGGTGCGGCCGGAACCCGCCGGCGTGCCGAAATAGATGCCGCCGGTCAGCTCGCGCACAATCATGATATCGAGCCCCGACACCATCTCCGGCTTGAGCGCCGAGGCATGCGCGAGTTGGGGATAGAGAATGGCCGGCCGCAGGTTGGCGAACAGGCCGAGTTCGCGGCGCAGCCGCAACAGTCCGGACTCCGGCCGCATGGCGCGCTCGAGGTTGTCCCAGGCGGGCCCGCCGATCGCACCGAACAACACGGCGTCGGCCTCGCGCGCGGCGGCCAGCGACGACTCGGGCAACGGGTCGCCCTCGACATCGATCGCAGCCCCGCCGACCAGCGCCTCATCCAGCTCGATGTCGAGCCCGTGATCGGCGGCCAGCACTTCGAGCACGCGCACCGCTTCGCGACAGATTTCGGGGCCGACGCCGTCGCCGGGCATTACCAGAATGCGTGAGGTCATGACAATCCTTGTTCAGCTTTCGTCGGATATATCCGAGAAGACAAAAGCGGTCCGCAAATGAACGCCAACGAACGCAAATTAAAAGTCGTACAACACGGAATTTGCGTTAATTCGCGTTCATTTGCGGACGTTTTCAATAAACGATTACAACTCGCGAAAGAGCCAGGGCTTTTCGGCCGCGCGCTGTTGTTCGTACGCGCGAATCGCGTCTTCGTGCTGCAGTGTCAGGCCGATGTCGTCGAGGCCTTCGAGCATGTTCTTGCGGCGATAGCCCTCGACCTCGAAAGCGTAGACGGAGTCGTCGGGCAGGCTGATCCGCTGCTCGACCAGATCGACGCGAGCCCGCAGGCCGCCGGTCGCGTGGGCTGCCTGAAACAGCGCGTCGACCTGCTCCGCGGCCAGCGCGATCGGCAGCACGCCGTTCTTGAAACAGTTGTTGTAGAAGATATCGGCGAAGCTGGGCGCGATCACGCAGCGAATGCCGAAATCCTCCAGCGCCCACACCGCATGCTCGCGCGAGGAACCACAGCCGAAATTCTCGCGCGCCAGCAGGATCGAGGCGTCGCGGAACGGTTCCTTGTTGAGGATGAAGTCCGGGTTTTCGCGCCGGTCGGCGATATCCACGTCCAGGCCGCCGGCATCCAGATAACGCCAGTCATCGAACAGATACTGGCCGAAACCGGTGCGGCGGATGGATTTCAGGTACTGCTTGGGGATGATGGCGTCGGTATCGATGTTGGCGCGATCCAGCGGCGCGACCAACCCTTCGTGAATGGTGAATGCCTGCATGATGAGAATCCTCTTACACGGGTTTGCGGGCGACAAAGCGCAGCCGCACGTACGGGGCGACCCACTGGCCGTCGTGGTGGCGCAGCTCGCCGGCCAGGCGTGCGCGCACCGCGGCGACGTAATCGTCGCGCGCCCGGCCTTCGGCAAAGGCGGTCACGAACGGGCGCGCCAGCGTGGTCAGCCAGTCGGCCACGTCGCCCGGCAACTGGGTGGGCCGCTCGAAACTGTGCGAGCGCTCGATATGAAAGCCGGCGGTGGCGAGCCGGTCGAGATAGGTCGTCTCGCTCGGGAAATACCACGGATCGAGCGTATCCGGGTCGATCCCGCGTGCATCGGCCTCGGCGCGCAGCGCGGCCCGGATGGGGGCGATATTGCCGGCGCCGCCCATCTCGGCCACGAAGCGCCCACCCGGCTTCAGGCGCGCGAACACGCCGTCGATGACGGCCTGCGGATCGTCTCGCATCCAGTGCAGCGCGGCGTTCGAGAACACGGCATCGAAGGCCCGGTCGAGCTCGGGCACCGTATCCAGGCTCTGGCCGTCGGCGACGACCGCCGCCAACCCCCGGGCCCGCGCCGCGGCCACCATCGCCGGGCTGCCGTCGGCGCCGACCACTTCGGCACCGGTCTCGGCCAGGCGTTCGCTGAGCGCGCCATCGCCGCAGCCCAGATCCAGGATCTGCTCGCCCGCGACCGGCGCCAGCCACGCCACCAGATCCGCCGCCAGATGGGCGACGAAACGGGCATTGCGGCCGTAATCCTCGGCCCGCCAACCGCCGGCGTTGATTTCAGCCGTCTCGCTCATGCCGTGACATCCAGCTCGCGAATATCCACGAAATGGCCATGAACCGCGGCGGCGGCCGCCATGGCCGGGCTGACCAGATGGGTCCGGCCGCCCTTGCCCTGGCGCCCTTCGAAGTTGCGGTTCGAGGTCGAGGCACAACGCTCGCCCGGCAGCAGGTTGTCGTCGTTCATGCCCAGGCACATCGAGCAGCCGGCGTCGCGCCATTCGAATCCGGCGGCCTTGAAGATCGCGTCCAGACCTTCTTTTTCGGCCTGGGCCTTCACCAGCCCGGAACCCGGCACGACCATCGCCAGTTCAATGTTCGGCGCGATCCGGCGGCCTTCCAGATACTTCGCGGCCACGCGCAGATCCTCGATGCGCGCGTTGGTACAGGAGCCGATGAATATCTTGTCCAGCATGATCTCGGTAATCGGCACGCCGGGCGTCAGATCCATGTAGTCGAGCGCGGCGCGCCAGCCTTCATTCTGACCCGCGCGCGGCGCGCTGTCCGGCTCGGGCACACGGTCGGTGACGGGGGCGACCATCTCCGGCGACGTGCCCCAGGTGACCTGCGGCGCGATCTTGGCGGCATCCAGCACCACCACCTGATCGTATTCGGCGCCCTCGTCGGAAACCAGCGCGCGCCAGTAGGCTTCCGCCGCCGGCCATTGCTGTTCATCCGGCGCATAGGGGCGCCCGCGCATATAGTCGATGGTGGTGTCGTCGACGGCGACCATGCCGGCGCGCGCACCCGCCTCGATCGACATGTTGCAGATCGTCATGCGGCCTTCCATCGACAGCGCGCGAATCGCCTCGCCACCGTACTCGATGACATGACCGGTACCGCCCGCCGTGCCGATCTTGCCGATGATGGCGAGCATGATGTCCTTGGCCGAAATGCCGGGTGCCACCTGCCCGTCCACGCGCACCAGCATGGTCTTGGAGCGCGACTGCGGCAGCGTCTGGGTCGCCAGCACATGCTCGACCTCGGACGTGCCGATGCCGAAGGCCAGCGCGCCGAAGGCGCCGTGGGTGGCGGTATGCGAGTCGCCGCAGACGATGGTCATGCCGGGCTGGGTCGCCCCCTGCTCCGGGCCGATGATGTGCACGATGCCCTGGCGCCGGTCGCCCATGCCGAACAGGCGCACGCCGAAATCGTTGCAGTTGACCTGCAGCGCCTCGACCTGGGCGCGCGAGATCGGGTCGGCGATACCGCCGTCGCGATGAGTGGTCGGGACGTTGTGGTCCGGCACCGCCAGGTTGGCACTCGAACGCCAGATATCGCGATGCGCCAGGCGCAGGCCCTCGAAGGCCTGGGGCGAGGTCACCTCATGCACCATGTGCCGGTCGATATACAGCAGGGCATTGCCCGCTTCCTCGCGGACGACGTGTTCATCCCAGATCTTTTCGTACAGCGTGCGGGCCATGAGCGCATCTCGTTGCTTGAGCTTGCGTGGAGTCTAGGCGCGGCCTATCGATTACTCAAATGAATAATTTTTCGTGCAGCATTCCAATCCGGAATACAATGCCGGCATGCGTATCGATGCATTGCAGGCCTTCGTGGCCGTGGCCGAGCTGGGTTCTTTTCAGGACGCCGGGCACCGCTTGCATCTGAGCCAGCCGGCGGTGAGCAAACGCATCGCCGCGCTGGAAACCGAACTCGGCCATCGTCTGTTCGATCGCGTGGGTCGCGGCATCGGGCTGACCGAGGCGGGACGCGCCTACCTGCCGCATGCCCGCGAGACGCTGGCCGCGGTCGCGGACGGTGATCGGGCGCTGGATAATCTTGCCGCGCAGGTCGCGGGCACACTCGAACTGGCGGTGTCGCACCATGTCGGCATGCACCGCATGCCCGAGGTGCTGCGGGCATTCGTGGCGCGCTATCCGGATGTGGCTCCCCAGATCGAGTTCGCCGATTCGGAGCAGGCCTGCCAGCGCGTGGTCAACGGCGAATCGGAACTCGCCCTGATCACGTTGCCGGTCAAGCCCCATCGGACGCTGATCGCCCGCACCATCTGGCACGACCCGCTTGCCATTTATGCCGGCATCGACCACCCGCTGGCCCGGCGTGCGGCCATTCCATTCGCGGCACTGGTGCGTTATCCCGCGGTGCTGCCGCCGCCGGACAGCTATACTCATCGGATCATCGAATCCGCCCTGGCCGAGCACGGCGTCGCGGTGACTGCGCGCATGACCAGCCATTCGCTGGAAACCCTGCGCATGCTCGCGGACGTGGGTCTGGGCTGGACGGTCCTGCCCGAGGCCATGCCGCATCGGCTGGTGCCGCTGGCACTGCCCCGACTGCGGATGCATCGTGAGCTGGGTGTCATGCGGCATCCACAGCGGCACCTGTCGAACGCAGCGCGCGCGTTGCTCACCATGCTGGAAGCCGAAGCCGGGGGCGCTCAGCTCTCCTGACGGATACGCCAGGCCCCATCCTCACGCACGAACACCATGTGCCGGGTGGCATCGCGTTCGTTGCCCGCGGCACGATAATGCTCCCGGAAGGTGGCCCGGGCGCGATTCGCGCTGTCCGCCGTCACCCGAATATCGGACACGCTCACATCCACCGATTTCGGCCGGGTCACCCGCGCACGCTGCTGGCGAATCCACTGTGCGCGGCTGATCTTGCCCTGCGGTTGATAGTCGTCACTGTATGTCGCCAGGTAAGCCGACAGATCCTGTTGCGACCACGCATTCGCCCAGTGCGACAACACCCGATCGATGGCCTGCCTGGGCGGACCCGAAGCCGGCTTTTCGGCCACGCTATGGCCGCTGCCGCTCGCTGCCGCGGCATCCGCCGGCGTGGCGGCGCCCGGCGTTGCCGAAACCGGGTTCGGTTGGGCCGCGCTCGGCAAGGCGGGAACCAGCTGTTCCAGTGCGCTGCGGCGACGATTCATGGCCTCGGCGCTCGCGCCCTGCTGCTGCGCGCGCCGATAGGCCGCGCTGGCCAACGCCACATAGACATCGCCGAGATTCTCCTCGGCAACGGCGTAACCCGGCTCGGCTGCGATCGCATGGTCCAGCGCGTCGCGTGCCTTGTCGAGCCGGCCCTGACGGGCATAGAGCACGCCGAGGTTGTTCCACACGCGTGCACGCTGCGGATACTCAGTCGACAACTTGCGATAGAGATCGATCGCATGGGGTGCATCGCCGGTTCGCGCCAGCGCCATGGCGTGCAGGAACTGCGCCTGCCGGTCGTCGGGATGGTCGGCCAGGCGGGCGTTCGTTGCTTCCAGCGCCTGCACGGCCTGACCGTTCGACAGCTCATGACCGACCGCGGCCGGATTCCAATCGTCTGCCGCCGCCACCGCTGACCCAGCCGCCAATACGGCGATACAGGTAATACTCGAAAACCACTTTTTCACGCGATGCCCCCAGCCGCTAACCCTTGGCGCATCCTAGCCGGCCCGCGTCGCCACGCAAAGCCCCACGCTCGGTGATATCAGGTGGTCTAGAACATCGGCCCGCCACCCAGGGGCGCCATCGGCGGCGCGACGTCGGCGTTCTGCCCGCGATGGCGAAGCGCATGGTCGAGCAGCGTGATGGCGAGCATCGCTTCGGCGATCGGCGCCGCGCGCAGCCCCACACAGGGATCGTGCCGTCCGGTGGTCCGCATCTGTGTCGCCTGGCCGGCCGTGTCGACGGTATCGCCCGGGATGGTGATGCTGGAGGTGGGCTTCAGCGCCATGCTGGCGCGAATCGCCTGGCCGCTGGAAATACCGCCCTGGATACCGCCGGAATGATTGCTGGCGAAACCGTCCGGGTTCATTTCATCGCGGTGTTCCGATCCGCGCATGGCGACGACGTCGAAACCGTCGCCGATCTCCACACCCTTGACGGCATTGATGCTCATCAGTGCCTTGGCGATATCGGCATCCAGCCGGTCGAACACCGGTTCGCCCCAACCTGCCGGCACGCCGGTGGCCACGACATCGATACGCGCGCCGATGGAGTCGCCATCGCGCCGTAACTGGTTGATATAGGCCTCCAGTTCGGGCACGCGATCCGGTTCGGCGCAGAAAAACGGGTTGTCGTTGGCCGCGGCGAGATCGGTGCAGCCGAGACGAATACCACCCATCTGCGCCAGGTACCCCTGGATGGCGATGCCCCAGCGCTCGGCCAGGACCCGGCGGGCGATCGCGCCGGCCGCCACGCGCACCGCGGTTTCGCGCGCCGAGGAACGCCCGCCGCCACGATAATCGCGAATGCCGTATTTCTGCAGATAGGCGTAGTCGGCATGATTCGGCCGGAACACGTCCTTGATCTTGGAATAATCGCGCGAGCGCTGATCGGTATTCTCGATGATGATCGCGATCGGCGTGCCGGTGGTCACGCCTTCGAATACGCCGGAGACGATGCGCGCCTCGTCGGCTTCGCGGCGCTGGGTCACATAGCGCGACGTACCGGGCTTGCGCCGGTCGAGATCGCGCTGCAGCAGCGCCTCGTCGACCGCCACGCCGGGCGGGCAGCCGTCGATCACGCAACCGATCGCCGGACCGTGCGATTCGCCGAACGAGGTGACGGTGAACTGCTGGCCCCAGGTATTGCCTGCCATGCGATTACGCCCCCACCTGCTGTGCTTCGACCCAGGCGGCGAGGTCTTCGGCCTCGACCGCGCCCACGCCCATGCCGCCGCGCGCCAGATCGATCCAGGTAACCGGCAGGTCCGGGTAGCGCTGTTCCAGCAGGAACGCCGATGCGCCCACCTCCATGATCAACAGGCCATCCTCGGTCAGGTAATCGGGCGCGCCGAACAGGATGCGCTCGACCAGGGTCAGGTCGTCGGCGTCGCCGTGGAAGGCGAAACCCGGCTCGTGAAGAAACTCCGGGTCGAGGCCGGACCATTCGTCCTGTGTGACATACGGCGGATTGGTCACGATCAGGTCGAACCGCTGTGCTTCCAGCCCGTTGAACAGGTCGGCCCGCACCAGTTGCACCTGCGGTCCGGTGTCGTGCTTGTCGCAGTTGATCGCGGCCACTTCCAGCGCATCGTCACTGGCGTCGGTTGCCACGACCTGCGCATCGGGGAAGGCGTAGGCACAGGCGATCGCGATCGCGCCGCAGCCCGTGCACAGATCCAGCACCGCCAACGGCTCGCGGTGCCCGAGCCACGGCTGGAAGCCCTGCTCGATCAATTCGGCGATCGGCGAACGCGGCACGATGACGCGCTCGTCGACGAAGAACTCCATCTCCGCGAACCAGGCGCGGCCGGTGATATAGGGCGCGGGCAGCCGTGTTTCGATCCGGCGCTCGATGACCGCGATCACGCGCTCGCGCTCGCTCGGCATGAGCACGGACTCGAGATACGCATCAGGCAGCCCCGGATCCAGATCCAGCGCATCCAGCACCAGATGCGCGGCCTCGTCGATCGCATTGTCGCTGCCGTGGCCGAACGATAGATCGGCCGCCACGAAGCGCGATGCGCCCCAGCGGATGTAATCGACGATGCGCGTCAGGGTCGCGGCGATCTCGGACGCCGGTTCGGCGGTGTCGCTAGCCATAGTCTCACTCGCGGGCCCGGGCCCGCTCCTGTCGGTGGCACGACGCGCGACCGGTATCGCGCGTCATTCTCAATCGGGAACAGCGGGCTAGGATAAACCAGATCGCCTGTGTTGCGGCGTTGCGCTAGGGTGACGGCTCGCTCCGCTGTCGTTTCCCGCTTGACCATGCCCAATGTCCCGGTTCGCTTCACCGATCGCCTGTTCGCCGTTGCGCTGGCGCTGTTACCCACGCGCGCCATCTCGCATCTGGCGTTTGTCATCGCCGAGATCCGGCTGCCACGGATCAAGAACGCGCTGATCCGAGGCTTTCTGCGCGCCTATCCGGCGATCGACATGAGCGAAGCGGCCGAGCCGGAACCGACGCAATATGCCTGCTTCAACGATTTTTTCACGCGCGAACTCGCTGCCGATGTGCGGCCGTTACCGGCCGACGACCACACACTCGCCTGCCCCGTCGACGGCCAGCTCGGCATGTTCGGGGCCATCGAGACCGGCCGCCTGTTCCAGACCAAGGGCGTGGCCTACGACCTGCGGCAACTGGTGGCCGGCGACGACAGTCTTGCCGCCGCTTTTCTCGGCGGCCGCTATGTCACGCTGTATCTCGCGCCGCACGATTATCATCGGGTACACATGCCGCTGGACGGCCGGCTGCGCGAGACACGCTATATACCCGGGCGCCTGTTCGGCGTGAACCCGCGCTGCGTGCGCGCCATCCCGCGGCTGTTCTCGCGCAACGAACGCCTGGTGAGCTGCTTCGATACCGCGGTCGGGCCAGTGGCCGTGGTGATGGTCGGGGCCTTCATCGTCGGTGGCATCCACACCCGCGCCGCCGGGCGCATCTGCCCGCCTCATCAAAAGGCCCGCCGCCACACCAGCTATATCGATGCCGGCCAGACCGAACACCGCTACGGCCGCGGCGATCCGATGGGGCATTTCATGCTGGGGTCGAGTGTGATCGTGCTGACCGGGCCTGACGCGGTGGACTTCGATCCCGAACTGACGGCCGGCCAGCCGGTGCGTCTCAACCAGTCGCTCGGACAACTCGTGCCGGGCGCCTGACACGCCGGATCAGCGCCCGCTGGCGAATGGCAGAACCGGGGCGATCGCATCGACACCCTGCAACAACGCCAGCAATCGGTCGATCCCGAGCGCCACGCCGGCGCAGGGCGGCAGCCCCGCGCGCATTGCCGCCAACAGGGCCTCGTCGACCGGCGGCACCGGGCTGCCCTGCGCGACGCGCGCGTCCTGCTCGCGCTGCATGCGCTGCCCGGCCAGGGCGGCGTCCGCCAGTTCGCGCGCGCCGTTGGCGAGTTCGACGCCCTGCCAGAAGCATTCGAACCGCAGCGCCTGACGCGCATCGTCCGGATCGCTGGCCACCAGCACGGCGTCGTCGGCCGGGAAATGCGTCACCAGCTCGGCGCCGTCGCGGCCCAGCGTCGGCTGTACGCAGGTCGCCATGAGCAGATCGAGCCAGAACACGCGCCCGGCCTCGGCCCCCATGCCACCCGGGGCAACGCCCTGGGCGGCCGCGCAGTCGGCAAGTGCGCGGGCGTCGGCCACCAGCGGATCGAGGCCGAGCGCCTCGCGGAACACGGCGCGATAGGTACGCGCCGGCCGGCCCGCGGGCACGCCCAGCCGACGCAGCAGCGCGGCGAGCCGGGCCATCGCCGCGCCCATGTCCTCGTCGACGCCGTACCACTCGAGCATGGTGAACTCGGGATTGTGCCAGCGCCCGGTCTCCCCGGCGCGAAAGACATGCCCGAGCTGATACAACGAGCCGGCACCCTCGGCCAGCAGACGCTTGAGCGCATGCTCGGGCGACGGCACGAGATAGCCCGCACCCGCGACTGCCAGGCATTCCAGCGCGCGCTCGCTCGGTGCGGCCGCCGACAGCACGGGCGTATCCACTTCCAGCAGCCCGTGCTCGGCCATGAAGACACGAATATCGGCGAGCAACCGCGCCCGCGCCGCCAGCGCGCCCGGGGCGAGCCCCGAGCGCCAGCGGCCATCGTGGCTCATGCGGGTCTCAGCTTTCGTTGGCGCGCGAGACGTACTCACCCTTGCGGGTATCGATGCGCAGGGTCTCGCCTTCTTCGATGAACAACGGCACCTGGACCACCGCGCCCGTTTCCAGCGTGGCCGGCTTGGAACCGCCCGAGGAGGTGTTGCCGCGCACGCCCGGATCGGTCTCGGTGACCTGCAGGACGACGAAGTTGGGCGCATCCACCTGCAGCGGCACACCGTTCCACAGCGTGACATCGCAGCTGTCCTGGGGCTTGAGCCACTTGGCGGCATCGCCGACCGCGGCTTCGCTGGCCTGGTACTGCTCGAACGTGTTCGGTTCCATGAAATGGAAGAACTCACCATCGTGGTACAGGAACTGAAGATCGAGGTTGAACACGTCGGCCGCCTCGACCGAATCGCCCGACTTGAAGGTGCGCTCGACCGTGCGATTGGTCTTGAGGTTGCGCACCTTCACGCGATTGAAAGCCTGGCCCTTGCCGGGCTTGACGAATTCGTTCTCGACGATGGTGTACGGGTCGCCGTCGAGGATGATCTTCAGGCCGCCCTTGAACTGGTTGGTGGAAAACTGCGCCATAAAACGAAACTCCAAGGCTGGAATGCGTCGCGCCGGCATGCGCGGCGCCCCGGTCTCAAGAATCCGTCGTCAGGCCGTGCGGCACGGGCTGACGACAGCCTCTATACTGGTTCGATATGAGCACACGCCCCGCGCCATCACGGATTACGCCGCTGATCGAGCCGCGCAGTCTATCGTATCGCAGCGGTGGCTGGCAGCAGGCCATGCGTGACGCCATCACCGACGTCGATACGCTGTTTGCCGAACTCGACCTGCCGGCCGAGTACAAGCCCGCGGCCCGATGTGCCGCCGCTCTGTTCGATCTGCGCGTACCGCGCGGCTATGTCGCGCGCATGCGCCGCGGCGACATCGCCGACCCCCTGCTGCGCCAGGTTCTGCCGCTGCACGCCGAGTGCCACGATCCGCCCGGTTTCGTCGACGATGCGGTGGGCGACAATTCGAGCGCCGTCGGCGATGGGCTGCTGCACAAATACCACGGCCGGGCGCTGCTGGTGACCACCGGCGCCTGTGCCGTGCATTGCCGCTATTGCTTTCGCCGGCACTTCGATTACAGCGCCCAACATGCGGGCGGCTCGCATACCGAGGCCGCGCTGGCGCGCATCGCCGCGGACCCGAGCATTACCGAAGTGATCCTGTCAGGCGGCGATCCGCTATCGCTGTCGAATGCGCGGCTGGACGCACTCGGGGCGCGACTGGATGCCATCGACCATGTCCGGCGACTACGCATACATACGCGCACACCCGTTGTGCTGCCCGAACGCGTGGATGACGGGCTGCTCGCATGGTTCGCCGCACGCCGCGCGCGAACGGTGGTCGTGTTGCATGTCAATCACGCGGCTGAACTTTCCTTCGAAGTTGCCGATATGGCTCGTGCGATCGCGGGTACCGGCGCCGTACCGCTCAATCAGGCCGTGTTGCTCGCCGGCGTCAACGACGACGCCGACACGCTCGCGGATTTGAGTCTGGCGCTCTTCGATGCCGGTGTTATGCCTTATTATCTGCACCTGCTTGATCGCGTTCGCGGAACCCATCATTTCGAGGTGCCGGAATCGCGTGCGGTCGTGTTGATGCAGGCGCTTGCCGCACGCTTGCCGGGCTACCTGGTACCGAAGCTGGCGCGCGAGGGCGCGGGCGACGATGCCAAGAGCGTACTTGGCGTGCCGGCACGGGCACGGCATGCTGGGTCCAGGGGACAAGGGGACTGATACCGATGGCCATTGCCGACGCAACCAACGCACATCGATCGAATGCAAGCAACGACAGGGCCGACGCCAATGCACTGATCGCGGTGATTGGCGACGATGACGCCACCAGCCGGCGACTGGCCGCTCGCCTGCAGACGCTTTCGCCGCGGGATTGGGCGACCCACCGGTTTGACGACTTCGATACCGCCGCGAGCCAGGTGCATCCGCCGGTGGCCCTGCTCGCCCTGGTCTGCCGCGACGGCGACCGCTTCGATACCGCGACGCTGATTCAGCGCGTGGAACACGTCGGCAGCGTCCCGCTGCTGGTGGCGGGCACCGAGGTGCGTCTGCCGCCCCGTGGCGCCTGCGTGCGCGCCGGCGTCTGTCAGCGCATCGATATCGACGAGGATGCGGAATTGATCGACGCCCGGCTGTCGCGCGCGGTGGATCTGGCCATCGACCGGCGCCGCCTGGCCGAGTTCGAGCAACAGAGCGAGGGCGCGAGAGCCCGCCTCGACGGGGGCACGCTGGTCGGGGTGACGCCGCATTTCGCCGACCTGATCGGGGCCGAGTCCGCCGCGGCCATCAACGGGCAAGCGCTCGGCAGCTGGCTGTCCAAGACCGACGCGGCGCGCCTGTCCGCCGCCCAGGCGCGCCTGAACGACTCCCACCGGCCGGCCGGGCGCGGCGTGATCCTGCGCCGCGCCAGCGCTGGCGCCACGCATCCGCTGTCCGCGCATCTGTATACCGGTGCCGATCGCAGCCAGTGGCTGTCGCTGGCACCGATCGAGACGACCAGCATGCCGGTTCTGGGCGCGAGCCCCATTGCCGACGCGCGCATGGCGCTGCATCGACACCTGGCCAGCATCAGCCGCTGGTCCGACAGCGGTCGCCTGCGCGGTCTGGTGTTCGTGGCCCTCGACGGCGTGCCGGCACTGCAACAGCAATTCGGCCTCGCGAGCACCGATGAATTGCTCGAGGAGGTCAGCCTGTTCCTGATCGACAACCTGGCCGATACCGACCGCTGCTTCCGCTTCGCCGTGGGCGAATACGTTCTGTCGATCGAACGCGGGGCGCCGGCCGATGTTTCAGCCATGGCGGAAACCCTGGTACGCACCATCGGCGACACCGAGTTCGGCGGTCATCATCGCTCGGTGCATGTCACGGCCAGCGTGTCCGCCATCATGCTCGGGGCGGAATCCACCGCCAACGATCGTCGGCTGCAACAACTGGTCGACACCGGATATCGCCTGCGGGAGACCGGCGGCGACGCGTTTCGCGAATGCGAAGGCGATCCGATGGCGGACGCACAGGCCGGCTCGGACGCCTGGCAGAGCCGGCTGGAACAGGCGCTCGCCTCGGATCGTTTCCGGCTGGCATTCCAGACCGTGACCAGCCTGGCCGGCGACCAGCGTCGTTACTACGACGTGCTGCTGCGCTACGTCGACGATCACGACGGCATGATCATGCCTGGCAACTTCCTGCCGGCCGCCGAGCAGGCCGGCCTGATGCCCGAGATCGATCGCTGGGTGACCCGGCGCGCGGCGCGCGTGATCGCCGAACAGGCCGCCCGCGACGTCGAACTCGCGCTGTTCGTCAAACTGTCGAGCGCCACGCTCGACAGCGCGCAGACATTCATCCAGTGGCTGGCAGAGGACGAGGCCATGGCCGCGATCGATCACCAGCAGATCATATTCTGCGTGCGTGAATCGGACGCGCGCTCACACGTGGCCGCGACGCGTCGCCTGGCCGCCGAACTCGACCGTCAGACTTATCGTTTTGCGCTGACGCATTTCGGCGAGTCGAGCAGCCATGCGGCGATGCTCGAAAACCTCACGCTGTCGTTCATCAAACTGGCACCGGCGTTTGCGCGCCAGCTGGCGGAACAGAACAGCGAGGATGCGCGTCTGCAGCGGGTCGTCGATTTCGCCCGCGAGCACCGCGTGCCGCTCATCGCCGAGCATATCGAGGATGCCGCCAGCATGGCACGCCTGTGGCAGGCAGGCGTCAACTACGTCCAGGGCCACTTCATTCAGGAGCCGGACCCGGCGGCGCTACAGCATGGCGAAACCATCGGCTGATCGCGCTTTCGGGGGCGCGGGCCGAGCCGGCCGACGGCCGGCATCGCCCGGAGGTTCTCAGCCCTGACGCGACAGGCGCTGGACCTGTGTGAAGCCACGTGGCAGACGCTTGCCGCGCGAAGCCCGCGGGCCGCGATAGGGATCGCGTTCGGCGGGTTTGAGCGTCATGTGGCGCTTGCCGCTGTGGATCACCAATGTCTGGTCGCCGGATACCGCCTGAATCGCGATCACGGCCTCACCGGCCTTGAGCGCAATCAGCTTGTTGCCCTTGCCCTTGGCGAGCTGCGGCAGCTCCTCGAGTGACAGGCACAGCAATTGGCCGGCGGTGGTCACCACGCAGACCTCCGGGTCATCGCCCGCGACCGTCGTCGGCGCCAGCGCCGTCGCCCCCTTGCCCGGCGTGAGCGTGGCCTTGCCCGATTTCTGCCGACTCGCCATATCCGCCAGTCGCGTGGCGAAGCCGTTACCCGCCGTCGACGCCAGCACGCAGAGCAGATCCCCGCCGCCGATTGCCAGACCCACGAAGCGCGCCCCGTCGGCTGGCGACAGCGAGCCGGTGAGCGGCTCACCCTGGCCACGCGCCGACGGCAACCTGTGCGCGGCGAGACTGTAACTGCGTCCGGCCGAGTCGAGCACGATCAGCTTGTCGTTCGAGCGGCCCGCCGCATCGGCCAGGTATTCGTCGCCGGTTCGATAGTTCATGCCCATGGCGTCGACATCGTGGCCCTTGGCCGAGCGGATCCAGCCCTCGCGCGACAACACCACCGTGATGTTCTCGCTGGGCACGAGATCGGCCTCCGACAGTGCCCTGGCCTGATGGCGTTCGACCAGCGCGCTGCGGCGATCGTCGCCGTACTGCTCGGCATCGGCGGTGAGTTCGTCGGCAATCAGCTGGTTGAGTTTCGCCCGGGAGCCCAGCGTGGCCTCGAGATCGGCGCGCTCGGCCGCGAGCTCTTCCTGCTCGCCGCGGATCTTGAACTCCTCGAGTTTCATCAAGTGCCGCAGACGCAGGTTGAGGATCGCGTCTGCCTGCACGTCGGTGATTGCGAAGCGAGCCATCATCACCGGCTTGGGTTGATCCTCGGTGCGGATGATGTGAATGACGTCGTCGATGTTGAGATACGCAACCAGCAGGCCTTCGAGGATGTGTAACCGGTCGGTGACCGCCTTCAGGCGATGTTCCAGACGCCGCGTGACCGTGGTCGTGCGATAGATCAGCCATTCGGACAACAGATCGCGCAGATTCTTGACCCGCGGCGCACCGTCCAGCCCGATCACGTTGAGGTTCACGCGTACATTCTTCTCGAGCCCGGTGGTAGCGAACAGATGCGCCATCATCGCCTCGATGTCCACGCGGTTGCTGCGCGGCACGATCACCAGCCGGGTCGGATTCTCGTGATCGGATTCGTCGCGCAGATCGGAGACCATCGGCAGCTTCTTGGCCGTCATCTGGCCCGCGACCTGTTCCAGCACCTTGGCGCCCGAGGTCTGGTAGGGCAACTCGTTGATCACGACTTCGCCGGATTCGATCGTGTACGTCGCGCGCACGCGCACCTGGCCGTTGCCGGTGGCATACATCTGGCGAATGTCGGCGGCCGAAGTGATGATTTCGGCACCGGTCGGGAAATCCGGCGCCGGCATGTGCGCCATCAGCGCGTCGAGATCGGCATCCGGGTTGTTCAGCAGATGGATCGTGGCCGCGGCGACCTCGCGGATGTTGTGCGGCGGGATATCCGTCGCCATGCCGACCGCGATCCCGGTGCCGCCATTCAGCAGCACGTTCGGCAGGCGCGCCGGCAGGGTTTCGGGCTCATCCAGCGTGCCGTCGAAATTCGGCCGCCAGTCGACCGTGCCCTGGCCGAGTTCGGACAACAACGTCGCCGCATAGGCGGTCAGGCGCGATTCGGTGTAGCGCATGGCCGCGAACGATTTCGGATCGTCCGCCGTGCCCCAGTTGCCCTGGCCGTCGACCAGCGGATAACGATAAGTGAACGGCTGGGCCATGATCACCATGGCCTCGTAGCAGGCCGAGTCGCCGTGCGGATGGAACTTGCCGATCACGTCGCCGACCGTGCGCGCCGCTTTCTTCGGCTTGGACGCCGCCGACAGGCCGAGCTCGCTCATGGCATAGACGATGCGCCGCTGCACCGGCTTCAGGCCGTCGCCCACGTGCGGCAAGGCGCGATCGAGGATGACGTACATCGCATAATCGAGATACGCCTTTTCGGCAAAGGCGTTGAGCGGCAGGCGCTCGCTGTCGTGTTCGAAGGTCGTGGCCATCGTGCCTCGCTGGCGAATCGTTCCCCGGGGGGCCGACGGTATGCCGGCCTCAGGAACAGTATCAGGCCGCAGCAAGGTACCCGCCGAACCACACACACGGCAAGCCGGGATCGCACGCCGGCCGTCCCGGTGGCGATGTTTGCAGATCGTGGTTCACGACACGTCGCGCCGCCGGCCCGGGGCAGAACACGGGCGAGCCGCCGCGCCTTGCCGGGACGATGCCAGCGCTTTTGCCGGCTCAGCTTCGCTTCGAGCGCACCAAAGACATCGCGCTGCTCGGTCCCAGCGACGCGTACAAGGCTCATATACCCACCCGGAGTCCCCGGATAGATCGGACCCGGATCAGTCGGCCGTGATAACGCGGGTTGAGGTTGAAACACGGGCTCGGCTACGGCCTGCCTGTCGTATTTGCTGACACGCCGATTTCACCGATGCCCAACAGATGTATCTGTTTTTTTATTTATATTTAATGAGTATTACATATTTAATACAGCTTTTTGCGTCGAAAAACAATACATCTTTAATTGCCGACGCCTGCGATGAAAGTTGTTAATACAGTTATATTTCAATCGCTTAAATATTATGGCATGCACCTTGTAATCGCAACAAAAGAAAACACACCCAAAGCCGAAACGCACCCTAAAAGGTTCACGATTATGTCTTTTTTCCGTTATACTTGCTGCTCAGTCGCCATTTCAACTTTTACAGCATTTACTTCGGCGCACGCCGCATATCTTGGCTATGGCAGCCAGCTGGACGCAGATGGCGTGCCGACCAGCCGGGTTGCCGCCGCTACCCGCATCGATTTCAACGACGCCAGTAATCTTTGCGATCCAGCCAGCTGTGATTCGACGGCCATCTACGCGAACGACGGCAGCTTCCGGCAGAGCTATCGACCGACCGGCGATAACACCGTGTTTGCCTCCGTTTCGCCTTCATACAGTCCGGCAAGCCCGGCGGCCAAGCTCGACCTGCAGTCATCGAACAATTACTTCGGCCTGTACTGGGGCAGCCTCAACGCTGGCGACACAATCACGTTTCGCTACAACGACACGTCCGTCGCCTCGTTCAACGGCACGGCGATCGCCGGGGCGACCGACGACAGCCTCTATGTAAACTTCTTTGACCTGCCGACGTTCAACGCCGTCGAGTTCCGGAATAACAACAATTTCAGTAACAGCGATTTAGGCGACTACTTGAACTGGTCGAATTTCGCTTTCGACAACGTCGCTTACGGCAACGTCGCCGATGTGCCAGAGCCCGGCTCGCTGGCAATGTTCGGCCTGGGCCTGCTGTTTATGGTCGGCCGGATCGGTCTCCGTCGACGCTACCGGCAACCAGGCTTCTAGGGTCCGACTTATATGTGTCTTATCGCATGAGCGCGAGATATCTGCGTGCCGACCCGGGCACCAAGCCAAGCCAAGTCACGGCAATGCGACGGCGTCGGTTTGCGCCGCCATCAGGCGCGGTCTCGCTGCGCGCAATGCGCGATTAATGACGAAACAACGCGCGCCGGCCACGCCGCTGCGCACTTTGTGTCCCGGACTGAATCGAGCGCCCTGTCTCGTTACCGTACAAGGAGAATTTCATGACTGACCGTCCCTCTGACGACTCTAAGCAACTGCTGGAACAACTGGCCCGTGTGCCAGAGCTCAAGAGAAGAAGTCTGCTCAAAACGCTGGCCATCGCCCCGCTGGCCTCGCTTTATGGCTCCAGGGCACTGGCCGCATCAAGCGGGCATACCGCATCGAGCGACAGCACCAGGCGATCGACCTTCTGCGTGCCGGTCCTGCCGGATACCCAGTACTATCCGCGTTATGCCTCGGAAAAGATGGGCAAGCTATTCCAGAAGAAATATCAAGGCATCCTTCCGCAGTATGACAACCCCTTCAAGACCCAGACCCAGTGGATCGTACGGAATCGCTATTTGCTGAACATTCCGTTCGTGATACACGTCGGCGACGTCGTCGACCAATCCTGGTATTACACGGCCGAGGGCTCTCGGCCATGGCATGCGAACCAGGATCTGGTCTATGGCAACCAGCTCGGCAATGGCAGCGTGAACAAGGAATGGGAATTGGCCAGCCAAGCCATGCAGGTGCTCGAAGACAGCCACTGCCCGTACTCGATCTGTGCCGGCAACCACGACATCGGGGCGATCGGCACAAATATCCAGTGGGGCCCGGACTGGGGCGTGGGCGTAACGGGCTTCAAAAACGACGATGGCTATCAGGACGGCGGCTTCCATCGACGCAATCTATTCGAACCCTATTTGCAGGTGTTCCCGACAGCGCGCGCCCAGCAGCAGAGCACGTTCGGTAGCCGACACCATTCCGGTTTCCACGAATATCACGTGTTCGAAGCCGAAGGTAACCGGTTCCTCGTACTCTCGCTGTCCTGGCGCGCCTCGGACGATGCGCTGAACTGGGCCAATCAGGTCATCGCCTCAAACCCCACCCTGCCGGTGATCCTGATCAACCATCAGCTGATGGGCATTGGCGACGACGGAACGACGGCCGCCGAAACCGGCTATTTCGAGTATTTATGGAAACACCTGATCCGGGACAACGATCAAATATTCATGGCCATCAGCGGCCACTATCACGGCTCTTGCCGCGTCACCAAGAAGAACAGTGCGGGCCATGATGTACTGCTGATCGTTGTCGATTATCAAATGTCGTATATGGGCGGCAACGGCCTGATGCGGTTGTACGAGTTCGACCTGACCCACAACAAGATATATGCCAGCACCTTCTCGCCGTGGGTACCGCTGAAGCCGAGCAGCGAGATCAACCAATTCGACGTGGCCTGGAAGACGGAGGACAACCACAACTACGCGCTGGACTTCGACTTCCAGCAGCGCTTTGCCGGCTTCTCCGATACGTTCCAGGTCCAGGCAGGCACACGTCCTGTCGGGCTCACCGACATCGCCCAGCAGCTGATCCTGGCCAACTATACCCAACCCGCCCAAGCCCAGCCCGTGCCGGCCCGGGACAGTGAAGACTATCCCAAGGTCAGCGGCACGCTCGCTCACTGGCGGTTCTTCAAGACCGGGGTCCGCGACGGCACCCAATTCAACTTTGACCATCGCAGCGGCGACTGGCCAATCGCCGATGTCTCGCCCGACGACGCCAACGCCAACCCGCTGTTCGTTAACACCTGGATGAAGCGGAACAGCAATCTGCTGTGGTCGACCGACCATCACCCGGCCTCGGCGGCACCCGGCAGCCTCCAGTTCGTGAACACCAAAAAACACGACTCGCCGTATTTTACAACCGACCGCAACGCCCCGATCAACACCGAACTGTTTGAAAACGGCTATACCATCGAGGCTTTCGTCAAGATCGGGGCCGATTTCGACGCCAAAAAAAATGCCTGGATGGGCATCCTCTATCGCCTGGGCGCCCGCTGGAATCTCTATAGTGGCGGCAGCGGAGACACCACGATGATGATGGCAATCTCCAATCTGATGGAGGTCCAGTGGGAGGTCGTGCCGGTCGGTCGATACACCAATATGACCTGTTGGTCGGGTAGCATCTCGGCTACCCAGTGGTATCACATCGCCGCTGTTAACGATCCAAACGACGACAATTCCGTGATCCTGTATGTCGAGGGCGCGCCGGTGCTGCGCAATATCGCCTCCTCCGCTCCCGGCATCCAGTATGTCAATGTTCAGACCGGCCTGCAGATGGCGATCGGCTGCAGCCAGTACGGCGGCCACATGGACAACGGTTTCCTCGGCAACCTGGGCGAAATCCGGCTCGTGAACCGACCGCTGTCCAGTGACCAGTGGCTAACCGCGCGGCGCCACACCAGCGCCTAGAAGAACAAGTGGCGGCCCCTTCGATCACTTCGACGGAGCCCTTATAAACCTCCCGAGCGCGGCCCGAGCGAGCGGCCGCGCTCTTTGTTGTCAGCCGACGGCGCGCGGCGCGACGACCGCGCGCCGGGATTCGTGATCACGGCTTCTTTTTGTCTCTCCATTTCAGATCGCCGCGCCGCGCCAACGTTCGTTGGATCGATTTGTTCCTATCGTTATTAACCCGGCACAAAAATAGATTATTTTTCGGGTTAATAGCGCGAGCATGCGACCGCATGCCCGCCGTGGCCATCGGGCGCCAAGCATTTGAAAATAAAAGACAGACAGGCGACGCCTTTTATTTTTCAAGACGTTGAAAACAGCTGACGAAGTCAGCTGTTTTGACGCTGGATTAATAACCCAAAATTCACGCAGACTGACATGGGTTCACGACACGGGCCCATCACTTGAAGCGCACTCATCTGCGTAGATCTGCGAAAAAAAGCGTCTTCCGATCCGAGCTTCCCATCCGCTGATTTATGCGCAGAGCAGACGCATATACCCAATCACAACACGAGCGACCGATGCCTGTCGATCGCGTTCTTGCGCGTAACCGAACGGCACCCGCCAGACCCATGTCCCCATTTGCCTAATCCGCGCCATCCGTGGATAAACCGCCTTTGGATCGAAGCCTTCGTTCTCTGGCTTGTTTGCAGATCAGGCAAATCTACACAAGATCACTTGACGCCATACCTGTCGCTAAAGCTCAGCTGCTGGCTGGCGCATCCTGTTGGACGGAATTGAGCTCGATAATTGTTTTCGCGCCGTAAGCACGAAGCGTAAGCAGCTCTTGGGGACTGCGTTTCGCGTATTTCCCGGCCAGGCGCACAAGCATTGCAACCCAGGCGTCTTCGTCCGACTTTTCTTGTTCCGTAGGCTCCTCCGGAAGCGTGAGACCATACTGCTCGTAGCGATAGTCAAACTCCGCAAGTTCATAGATAGTTTCACTACCGTCAACGTGTGAGTTGGGATTTGCCCCGTAACGCAGAAGCAACTCAACGACCTCAAATCGCCCATTGAAGATCGCTGCCATCATCTCGCAACCGCCACCACTGGGATGATTAGGCTTTGCTCCAGCTTCCAGAAGTAGCCTTACCGTGTCTGCGGGAAACTGGTTCGTTTCCCATGCCGTGCACGCCAGCCGGATAAGCCCTTCTCCTGATTCCGAAACAGTATCGGGATCGACGCCATTTTGCAGCAGCTTTCTGAGCAGTACGAGATCACCGTACCTGACTGCGAATGCTATGGATTCAGCCATACGATCCAATGCTGCCTCCTTGTTCGTGGCCAGATAGCGCCTAAGAGCCAGTGTTCCTCATTTGTGCAATCTGCGGATAAAAAGCCGACGCTTTCGTTCCTTGGTTTGTCCGCAGATGGCGCAATGTACGCAGATTCACAATAAAGAGGATTGGGTACCTCGGTTAATCGCGTATACATTCACGACTGTCCAGCTGAATATCGCCACCGCTCAGTCGACTTCGGCCTCGTGGCCGCGGGCCTCCAGCCAATCGCGGCGGTCAGCGGCGCGTTTCTTGGCCAGCAGCATATCCAGCATCTCGTCGACGCTCGCGCTCGCCTCGGCCGACGGCTCGATACCGAGCTGGACCAGGCGGCGCGTATCCGGCGCCATGGTGGTCTCGCGCAGCTGCAACGCGCTCATCTCGCCGAGGCCCTTGAAGCGGGTCACGCTGATCTTGCGCTGTTTCTTCTCGTTCTCCAGGCGCTTGAAGATGGCGTCGCGCTCGTCGCGATCCAGCGCATAAAACACTTCCTTGCCGGCGTCGATGCGAAACAGCGGCGGCATCGCGACGAACACGTGTCCGTGGGCCACCAACGGCCGGAAATGCTTGACGAACAGTGCGCACAGCAGCGTGGCGATATGCAGGCCGTCGGAATCGGCATCCGCCAGGATGCAGATCTTGTGGTAGCGCAGCCGGCTGAGGTCGGCCGAGCCGGGATCGAGGCCGAGCGCGACCGAGATATCGTGGATCTCGTTCGAGGCCATGATGTCCGCCGGCTCCACTTCCCAGGAATTGAGGATCTTGCCCCGCAGCGGCATCACCGCCTGGAAGTTGCGATCACGGGCCTGCTTGGCCGAGCCGCCGGCCGAGTCGCCCTCGACCAGAAACAGCTCGGACCGCGCCGGGTCATCGGTCACGCAGTCGGTGAGCTTGCCGGGCAGTGCCGGGCCCTGGGTCACCTTCTTGCGCTTGACCTTCTTGGCCGAGCGCGCCCGCGCCTGGGCGTTGCCGATGATCTGCTGGGCCAGCGTTTCGCCGGTTTCGGCGTGCCGGTTCAGCCATAGCGAGAACGCATCCTTGACCGCGCCGGACACGAAGCCACTGATATCGCGCGACGACAATCGCTCCTTGGTCTGGCCCGAGAACTGCGGCTCGTTCATCTTCACCGACAGTACATAGGTGCAACCCGACCAGACATCCTCCGGGGCGATCTTGACGCCTCGGGGCAACAGGTTGCGGAATTCGCAGAATTCGCGCACGGCTTCTGTCAGGCCCGACCGAAGGCCGTTCACGTGCGTGCCGCCCCCGGCGGTCGGGATCAGGTTGACGTAGGACTCGGCCACCGCGTCCACGCCGGGCTGCTCGGGCGCGATCCAGGTCAGGGCCCAGTCGACTGCCTGGCCACCCTCGTTCACGCCGCCCGTGAAGGCTGGCGAGATGACGGTGTCCACGCCCTCGAGCGCATCCGCCATGTAATCGGCGAGCCCGTCGGCATACTGCCAGACGAGGTCTTCCTCGGCCGCCTCGTCGACGAAGCGCACGCGCAGGTTCGGGCACAGCACGGCCTTGGCGCGCAGCAGATGCTTGAGGCGGCCGGTGGCGAAGCGGGGGCTGTCGAAATAACTCTCGTCGGGCGAGAACTGGAGCATCGTGCCGGTCTTGTTCTTCGCACAGCTGCCGATCTCGGTCAGATCCTGGGTCTTGTAGCCGCCGGCGAAACGCATTTCATAATGCTTGCCGTCGCGCCAGACCTGCACGATCAACTCGGTGGACAGGGCGTTGACCACCGAAACGCCCACCCCGTGCAGGCCGCCGGAGAACTGGTACTGCTTGTTCGAGAACTTGCCGCCCGCGTGCAGCCGCGTGAGGATCAGCTCCACCCCGGAGACGCCGTGCTGGCTGTGGGTATCGACCGGCATGCCGCGGCCGTCATCGACTACCGACAGGCTACCGTCGGCATGCAGGGTGACGTCGATCGCCTTGGCGTGCCCGGCGAGCGCTTCATCCACGCTGTTGTCGATGACTTCCTGGGCCAGATGATTGGGCCGCGCGGTATCGGTATACATGCCCGGCCGCTTGCGGACGGGGTCGAGCCCCGTGAGGACCTCGATATCGGCGGCATCGTATTGACTGGCCATCCATGCCTCGTGAAAAAACGAATAGTCGTACCGGCCGGCACGTTAAGCGTTTGGCCCGACCGTGGCAAGATGAACCGCCATCGCGCCGTCGGCACGACCTTGCATGACACGCTAAACTTCCGGCGCAATCACCCGGGCCTTCCTGTCATGAGCAAAGCCAAATCCGATAACGCGGCAAACACCGACGCCGATACGACCGATGCCCCGCCGCTGGCGGCCTTCGAGAGCTCGGTCGCGGAACTGGAGTCGCTGGTCGAGTCACTCGAGGCCGGCGATATCAGCCTCGAACAGGCCCTGGCCAAGTTCGAGCGCGGCGTCACGCTCGCGCGCCAGTGCCAGACCATGCTCAAGAGTGCGGAACTGCGGGTCGACCAACTGGTCGGCCAGGCGCCGGACGAGCGTACCGAACCGTTCACCGGCCCCGCCGAAGACGCCGCCGACTGAGCCCGCCCCGCCCTGGGCCAGGCGGCACGTCACTGCAACATGCAGTCGGAGTGCGGTGCGGGCATGGGCCGGATGTCGTCGCGCGCCTGAAACAGGCGCACGCTGGCCTTGCCCTCGTACTTGACGCGATACAAGGCGGAATCGGCATTGTGCATGAGTTCGTCGGCGTCGCCGCCGTGCTCGGGGTAAAAGGCGACGCCGAGACTGGCGCTGATTGCGACATCGATTTCCCCGGTTGATGTCGGCACCGCGATGGGCGCCGACAGGGCGTCGAGCAATTCCCGACAACGGGCCAGACACGACGGCTCGGATTCGACGTCCTCGATCAGGAGGGCGAACTCGTCACCGCCGAAGCGCGCGGCCGTGTCGACATCCTGCAGCGTCTGCTCGAGCCGGCGCGCCACGTGCTCAAGCACGACATCGCCCGCGCGATGGCCGTAGGCATCGTTGACCGGCTTGAAGCCGTCCAGATCCATGTAGCCGATCGCGAAACGCCCGGACCGACGGCGCGCGCGTTTGGTCATGCTGCTCAAGCGATCCACGAACAACAGGCGGTTGGGCAGCCCCGTGAGCGCGTCGTGCGTGGCCAGATGCTGGGCGCGCGCCTCGGCACGGCGCCGGATGTCGATCTCGCCACGGAGTTGGGTGTTCACCGCGTCCAGTTCGTCGCGCGCGCGCCGCAACGCCCGGCGGCTGTCGTACAGCTCGACGAAATTACGGACCTTGGCCTGCAACAGGCGTTCGTCGATGGGCTTCGTGATGTAGTCCACGGCGCCCAGGCGATAGCCCTTGAGGCGATCCATGTCGTCGCTTGAATCCGCGGTGACGAAGATCACGGCCGTATCGCGCGTGGATTGTTCGCCGTTGAGCAGTTCCGCGACTTCCATGCCGTCCATGCCGGGCATCTGCACATCGAGCAGGATCAAGGCGAACTCGTGATCCAGGCAGGCAGCGAGCGCATCGTTGCCGTTGCCGGCCTCGATCACGCTCACGTCAAGATGCTTGAGCACCCGGCGCATGGCCACGCGGTTGGCATACAGATCGTCGACCACGAGAACCTTGGAGGCCGGCTGATCGATGTGCTCGGGGTCAGACATGCGCGCGCTGCCTCCCGGCAGAGCCGGCACCGGCCCGCGGCCATGCGGCCGGCGCGGTCGCGCGCGGTGTGGCAACCGCCGCGCGGGGCGCCTGCACCGAGGTTTCAGGCTTCATGTAGCGGCCATGCCCGTTTGAGCCGGTAGATGCGATGGGTGTCACTGACGGCCTCGAAACAGGATGCGAGTGAAGAGAATTGCAACGTCTCCCGCGTGCCGAGCACAAGATACCCGCCGCGCACGAGACTGTCGGCAAACAAGCGCAATACACGCTCCTTGAGCGCCTGCGAGAAATAGATCAGGACATTGCGGCACATCACCAGGTGGGTTTCCGCAAAGACGCCGTCGGTCACGAGATTATGGTGTGCAAAGACCACCCGATCGCGCAGCGTTCGCCGCATCCGTATCAGATCATATCGGCTGCGGTAGTAATCCGCGAAATCGCCCCGGCCGCCCGCGCTGTCGTAATTCGCGGCGAAGCCCGGGATACGCCGTGCCGCAAAAATGCCTTCCGAAGCCCGCGCCAGCGCCTGATCGTTGATATCCGTGGCATAGAAGCGACAACGCGACAGCAGACCGGCCTCCTCGGCCAGGATCGCGGTGGAATACACCTCCTCGCCCTGGGCGCAGCCGGCCTGCCAGATGTTCACCCGCGGATACGACGACAGCACCGGCAGGACCTGCTCGCGCAACACGGCGAACACCGCCGGATCCCGGAACATGTCCGAAACCGGCACCGACAGCCGCGCGATCACCTCGCCGAGCACGGCGGGCTCATAGATAAGCCGCGGAATCAGGTGCCCGATACCCGGCGCGCCGAGATCGGCCGCCAGCTGCTCGGCACGGCGCTTGAGCGAGGCGCGCGCATAGCCGGAAAAGTCGTAGCCGTGACAGGCATTGAGAGCGTGCACGAACAGATCCAGCGCGCGATCTTCGGTGGCCACCGGATCGCTCATGACAACAAGGCCGCCATGCGCCGGAGCAGATCGTCCACGTCCAGCGGCTTGGACAGATAATCGTCGGCGCCGGCGGCGAGACAGGCCTCGCGATCACCGCTCATGGCCTTCGCGGTCAGCGCCACGATCGGCACGCGTGGATGATTCGAGCCGTCCCGGATACGGCGGATCGTGTCGTAGCCATCCATGCCCGGCATCATGATGTCCATCAGCACCAGATCAAGGCGCTCGGCCCCGGCCAGCCGATCGAGCGCCTTGAAGCCATCGGCGGCCATCGTGACCTCGACCCCATGGCCCCGCAACAATCGCGACAGGGCGAAGGTGTTGCGCATGTCATCGTCCACCACGAGCACATGGGCGCCGCTCAGCCCGGGCGCCGGGGTATCGGCCGGCGGCGCGGCGGGCGTGCTCAGCGGCGCGGGCGGCGGCGCCAGGCGATGCATGAACAACGAGATCTCGTCCAGCAGCCGATCCTGCGCGTGGCTGCCCTTGATCACGATACTGTCGGTGTGGTCGCGCAGGCGCTCGGTTTCTTCTGCCGACAGATCGCGCGCCGAATAGACCACCACCGGCGGTGCATCGGCCCGTCTGGCGATGGTATCCAGCAGATCGAAACCGGACACATCGGGCAGCTTCAGATCCAGCACCAGGCAATCGAAGGTTTCCTCGTCGAGCCGCGACAGGGCCGCCGCGCCGGAATCCACCGCGACCGTCGACACCTGCTCGCTGCGCAACAGACGCGCGATCGCTGCATGCGCATCCGGGTCGTCGTCGACCACAAGCACGCGGCGGGCCTTGCGCCCGGACAGCGTTTCCGCACGCGCCAGCAGCGTCTCGAGGTTGTCGCGCGTCACCGGCTTGCGCAGATAGCCGACCGCGCCGGCGCTGGCCGAGCGCCCGGTGTCGTCGGCCGCCGACACGATGTGCACGGGAATGTCGCGTGTGTCCGCGTCAGCCTTGATCCGGTCGAGCACGGACCAGCCGTCGAGCTCGCCCGGCAGCCCCAGATCGAGAATCACGGCATCCGGGGCGCACTCGGCCATGGCGGCGAGTGCGCGCCGGCCATCGCCCGCGGCTTCGGCCTCGAAACCGCGCTGGCGCGCGGTCTTGCACACGATATCGGCGAAGGCGGCGTCGTCATCGACGATCAACACACGCGGTGCCTGTCCTGCCGGGCGCGCACGGCGTCGCGGCCGTGGTGGCTCGTTGGCCGCCGGTGGGAGCGCTTCTGGCGCGGCATCGGCTCTGGCCCGATCGACTTCCCCCGCTGCTTCCCCGGCCGGTGCGAGATCCGTGCGTACGAACGCCGTGAAGCAACTGCCCTCGCCCGGCGTGCTTTGTACCCGCACTTCGCCGCCCAGCAGGCCCACCAACTCACGCGTGATCGACAGCCCCAGCCCGGTCCCGCTGTAATTGCGGCTGCTGCTGCCGTCGACCTGTTCGAAGGCATGGAAGATGCCCTCCAGGTGATCCGCGGGAATGCCGATCCCGTCGTCACGGACCTCGATCGCCAACGCATTGTCGTGCGCCAGTTGGTCGCGCTCGAAGCGGGCATCGGCCGCCGGCCGCATGAAACGCACGTCGACACACCCCTCGCGCGTGAACTTGATGGCATTGCCCACCAGGTTGCGCACGATCTGTTCCAGCTTGCCGGCGTCGGTCACGAGTTGTGCGGGCGCGTCCGCGCTCAACTCGACCTCGAACGCCAGTCCCTGGGCCTCGGCCATGTGCGCGAACTGGCGCCGTATGCGCGCCGCGAAACCGGCGGTGTCCACCCGATCGGTCAACACCCGCATCTTGCCGGCCTCGATCTTCGACAGATCGAGGATGTCGTTGATCAACGCCAGCAGGCTGGTGCCCGAATCATGGATGATGCGTGCAGCCTCGACCTGCTCCTCGTCGAGATTGCCCGGTTCGTTTTCGGCCAGGCTGCGCGAGAGAATCAACAGGCTGTTAAGCGGCGTGCGCAACTCATGCGACATGTTCGCCAGAAAATCGGACTTGTAGGCACTGGCCCGTTCGAGCTCCTCGGCGCGCTCCTCGGCCTCGGCGTGCAGGGCCGACAGCTCCTCCTGCTTGTCGCGCAGATCCGCATTGGCCGCCTGCAATGCGTCGGCCTGTGACTGCAGCTCTTCCTCCGACGCGCGCAACTCGGCCGCCTGGGACGACAGCTCCTCGCTCTGCGTCCGCAGTTCGGTATTGGCCCGCTGGAGGCTGGCCTGCTGCTCGGACAGCCGTTTTTCCGAACGGCTGAGTGCCTGCATCTGTTGCCGGCTCTGCGTCAGCAATTCGCTGGTTCGCCGCGCGCGCATCTGCGTCAACACCGCCATCCCGATATTCGGCAGCAACGTGTCCAGCAGTTCGCGCTCGGTTTCCGTCAGCGGGTGGAACAGGGCCAGTTCGATCACGGCGACCACTCGATCCGCGATGACCGCCGGGGCGACGAACAGAATGCTCGGCCGCGCCTCGCCCAGCCCGGAACGGATCGTGATGTAACCAGCCGGCAGGTCGGCCAGCTCGATCGGACGCCGGGTCTCCAGCGCAGCGCCCACCAGGCCCTCGCCGGGCGCGAACCGCTGCTCGGCCTCGGGCGAATAGCCATACGCCGCCAATAGATTGAAATCGGCCTCGTCGTCTTCGAGCGAAGCCCGCGTGAACATGGCGGCATAGCCCGCATGCATCAGCGGCGCCAGGTCGCGCAGCAGGCTCTGGCCCAGTTCGCGCTCATCCGCAGCGTGATACAGCATGGCCGTCATGCGCCCGCGGTGGTCGCGGATCCAGTAATCGCGATCCTGGCGCACGATGATCTGGCGAAACTTCTCCAGCGCGCGCGACATCGCACCGATCTCGTCGCCGCGATGCTGGAACCGGACCTGCACGTTGCGCTCGCCGTCCGCCAGACGCCCGGTGGTATCGGTCAACTGGGACAAGGGCGCGGCAATGCGCCGGCGCACGCCGATCACCGTGGCCAGACCGATCATCAGCCCCACGACGAGCAGACTCACCAGCGTGACATCCGCGACCCACTGGCGCTGCGCCACATTGGCGTTGCGGCCCGACAGATCGCGCTTGAGCCGCATGCGGTAATCCGACAAAGCCTGCTGCATGGGATCGAAATACGCCACGCTCGCGCCGTGCACCAGCGTCTGGCGCGCCGCCTGCATGGCACCGGTGTCCACGCGCGCCATCACCGGCTCGGCCACCTGCGCCTGCCAGCTCGATTCCAGCCGGTCGATCTTGCTGAGCAACTGCTCCTTGGCCCGGTCGTGCACCCCCGCGTCCTGCAGTTGATGCAGGTGATTCTCGACCGCGGCGTTGGCGCCGCGCAGCTGGTTTTCGTAGCGCTTCGAGGCAGTCAGGACGTAGGCGCGTAGCGCGGATTCCTGCGCGGTGATCGCCGTCCCCAGCTCCTGGGAGCGCGCCAGCGAAGCATGGGTCCGCCCGGCGCTCAGACGCGCGCTATTCACGCTCGCCAGCGCGATCAGGCTGATCACGCAGGATGCGCCGAACAGCACCAGGATCAGCGCGATCGAACCGATGAGCTGGCGTCGAATCGATAGACCGCCCAGCAGTCGGGCGAGCGCGCCCGCTGACGTTAGATGCCGTTCCACCATCCCCCTGCGGCCCATCACGGCCCCTCGACAAACACCCCCAATATACGATAACGGCGGATGGGCGGCGAGTTTTAGGCGTCGGCGACGCAACTTTGCCACGCCTGCGCGGTCTTAAATGACGGCAGGCAGACACCGCGGCATCGCTGCATCTGCCACCCAGATATGGCACGCACGACACAGCGTGCTAGCCTTGCAGCAAGCTGATAACGAGGTAAACGATGAGCGTCGAAAATTCGACTTATACCGCGCGTGCGCAGACCGCGCTGGCCACCAACAGTGTGCTACGCAACACCTACATGCTGCTGTCGGCCACGCTGCTGTTCTCGGCCGTCGTCGCGGGGGCCACGGCCACACTGCATCTGCCCTATCCCGGCTTCATCATCACGCTGGTCGGCATGTTCGGGTTGATGTTTCTCGTGCAGGCCACCGCGAACAGCGGCTGGGGCGTGGTGTCGATCTTTGCCTTCACCGGGTTCATGGGCTACACGCTCGGCCCGATCATCGACATGTACCTGCAGCACTTTTCCAATGGGCCGCAGCTGGTGACGATGGCCATGGGCGGCACCGGCGCCATCTTCGTCGGCATGTCGGGGTATGCCCTGGTCTCCGGCAAGCGCTTCAACCAGTGGGGCGGCATGCTCACGATGGGCATCCTGGTGGCCTTCGTGATGAGCCTGATCGCGGTGCTGTTCTCCATCCCCGCCCTGTCGCTCGCGGTGTCGATGATGTTCGTGCTGCTGATGAGCGGCCTGATCGTCTACCAGACCGGCGAGATCATTCACGGCGGCGAAACGAATTACATTCGCGCCACCCTGACGCTGTTCGTCACGATCTACAATCTGTTCATCAGCCTGCTTCAGTTGCTCGGCGTGTTCGCCGGCGATGACTGATCGCGGCGCGATCGGCGAAAAAGCCCGGCCATGCGCGGCCGGGCTTTTTTGTGGCCGTTACGTACGCCATGCGCCGTGCGCGTGGCGGTCTCAGTCGGCCGCGACCGTTCGGATGGTCAGGCGTCCACGCACCAGATCGCGCGCGCCGGCGGCCACGCGAAATGCATAGATCGAGCCGCTGGCATCCGCCATCAGACGCTCGGCGTGAATATCGATCGAGGCCAGGTCGGCCACGGCTTCGGGGTCGGCCAGCAACTCGATATGCCGCAGCCCCACCAGCCGGCCGGCAGCGGCCGACCCCGCGCCACCAGCCGCACGGGCGCGCAACGACCCGTGGGCCGCGGTTGCCTGCGCCGCGTATTCGATCAGCGCGGTCACCGGCATCACGCCGCCATCGGCCAGCGGATGCGCCGTCGGCGCAGGCAGCCGGCTGCGGCAATGAATGCAGTCATCGGCCCAGGCGACGACCTCGTCGAGCAGACACATCATGCCGGCATGCGGCACGAGTCCGGCCACCCGCACCGGGCTCACAGCGGCGTGATCGGCACGCACCAGTGCCCTTGTTCCGATTCGATGACCGGCGCGGCCGGCAGGTTCGCGGCCAGCGCCGCGAACAACGGCAGGCTGCGCGCACTGGCGTTCAGGCATCGAAGCCGCTCCAGCTCGGGCCCAACCATCGAGGCCGGCGCGTCGTTCACCGGTTGCGGCCGATCGATGGCGGCCATGGCCCCGTCGGTGCGCGTATCCAGCCACCAGGCCATGGCGAAGGTCGCGCCGATATCGCGGCGCGCCTCGGCCAGCATGCCGGTGCCGTCCATGTCGTAGCACACCAGCAGAACCGGGCGTCGGCGTTGCGCCAGCAGCCCCCAGGCTTCGCACAGAGCGACGGCGAATCCGCCCGCCCCGGCCGACAGGCTGGTCGAGGGTTCGCGCGCGCCGGTGGCGATACTCCAGTAGCCCGCGGGCGCGTTATGCACCGAGTTGTGAAAACGGGTGGGTGAAATCGCACGCTCCGCCGTGTTCACCGCCGCGCACAGCTGATCGGCGATATCGATATCGCCCGCCGACGACGAGAACACCGCCGCGACCGTCGACGCATCGCACCCGTGGCTGGCCTGTTCGGCCACGCGAAACGCCAGATGTACCGCAGCGCCGGCGCGGCGCGCCTCATTGCGCGGCAGCAAGCGGGTGCGGAACGGGGCCAGCGGCTCGCGGACATAGGCGGTCTCGCCGGCCAGCACCGGGCGCGCGGCCGGCCAGCCGTCGAGCCCGGGCGCGGCGATGCCGAGGCCATGCAGATACGCGCGCCGCATCAGACATCCTCCGCGGCCAGCAACAGACTGCAATTGCTGCCGCCGAAGCCGAAGGTGTTGCTCAACACGCGACGGACCCCGCCGGGCTCGGGCGCCGTGAGCAGACGACACCGCAATGCCGGATCGAGGTCCTGCGTATTCAGGGTCGCCGGGCGATAATCGTGCGCGATCGCGAGACAGGCGATGACCGCCTCCACAATGCCGGCAGCGCCCAGCGTATGCCCGGTCCAGCCCTTGGTGGCGGAGGCCGGCGTCGCGGTGCCGAACAGGCTGACCACCGCGCGATCCTCGGCCTGGTCATTGGCGGGGGTCGCGGTGCCGTGCAGGTTGATGTAATCGACCGCCCCGGGGGCCAGGCCGGCGCTGTCGAGCGCACGCCGCATGGCCAGCGCCGCGCCGCGCCCCTCGGGCTCGGGCGCCGCCATGTGATACGCATCGGCCGATTCTCCCACGCCGATCACGCGCGGCCCCGGCGCGGCGCCGGCCGCCGGGCCGACCAGTGCGAAACCGCCCGCCTCACCGATCGAGATCCCGCGGCGATGGGCATCCCAGGGCCGGCAGGGTTCGGGCGAGGTCAGCTGGAGCGAGGCGAAACCGTAAAGGGTGGTCAGACAGAGGCTGTCGACGCCCCCGACCACCGCCATGTCGCAGAATCCCGCTTCGATCGAACGCGCCGCGGACGCAAACACCTTGGCGCTCGAAGAACAGGCGGTGGACACAGTCAACGCCGGACCGGCCAGGCCGAGCCGCCGCTGCACGTAGCCGCACAGGGCGAAATAGTCATGCGTATGCTCGAACGAGAACCACGCCGGCAAGCGACCGTCGGCCACCTCGCGATAGGCGCGCTCGGTGGTGCCGATGCCGGAGGTGCTGGTGCCCAGGAACAGGCCGATACGCTCGGGCGCGCATACCCGCTTGGCGGTTTCCACCGCATCGATGAAGCCATCCTGTTGCAGTGCCAGCTCGGCGAGCTGATGGTTGCGACAATGCCAGTCCAACCATGCCGCGGGCAGCGCGACGTCCTCGCAGCCGGGCACGCGGCCGATCCACGTGGCCAGATCCGCGCCGTCGAAATCGCAGGGCACGAGGCCGCTGCGTTGCTCGCGCAGCGCCTGCCACAGTGCGTCGCACCCGGCGCCCACGGCGGTGGTCGCGGTATAGGCCCGGATGGCCATTGGCTTCATCGCTCGATGCTCCATTGCGCTCATGTTCACGCGGTCCGGCCGGCGCGCGCTGTGCCCGTGCCTCGGGCGATGACACGCGGCGGGCTCAGTGCCAGAACTGATAGAAATTGAACCAATTGTACGGGGCTTGCCGCACGTGCTCAGCCAGCCGATCGGCGTAGGCCTGGGTCCAGGCGCCGGCACGCTGCATGCGTTCGCCGCGCGGCAGCGACAGACCGGGGCTGAACTGCTCGCAATACAGGTCATAATGCCCGCCGCCCCGATACAGACCGAAGGCGAGAAACACCGGCACGCCCAGCATGCCGGCCAGCAGCCAGGGCGTCGCCGGGAACGGCGCCGTGCCGCCGAGGAAATCGCAATCCACCGTGCGCTCGCCCGCATGAACGCGATCCGCCATGATGCCGACCATCTCGCCGCGATCGAGCGCCGCCTTGACCTTGAGCACGCGATCGACATCGGCAGTGGCGGTGTCGATCACGCGATCGCCGAAACCCGGATCGAGCTTCTGCAGCACGGCGTTCATCTTCGCCCCGGTCGCCCAGTTCATGAGGATGCGCACGGTCAGGTCGTCGCGCCGGTCGCTGAGGGCACGCAGCGCCTCGAAGCTGCCGAGATGCGACACCATGATGATCCCGCCCTGGCGGCGCTCCACGCAATCGCGAAACGACTGCACCCCATGATGGGCGATCGACAACGGTGAGTCGGCGCCGCCGAGCATGTACATGCGATCGAGAAACACGGTCGCGAACGCATACAAATGGCGGTAGCTGTGATACCAGCGCGGGCGACGCGCAAGCACGCGGGCGAGATAATCCCGCGAGGCGCGGCGCGCGGCCGGCGCGGCGATCATGAAATAGGCCACGCCCAGGTGCAGCATCGCGCGCGCCGCGCCGCGGCCCAGACATCCGGCCACCCAGGCGACGGCATGGAGCACGAACGGATGGCTGCGCTCGGTACGGCGGGTCCAGGCTTCAGCCATCGATCGGGGCACTCCATGCGATCACGCCGTGGGCGACACAGCCGGCCGGCCCGGTGCAGGCGAATTGCAGACGGCCGCCGGTCCTGGTTGTAAGCGCAACGACACAGTGCTGCTCCGGATACAGCGCGGCCACGAACTTGCAGCGCAGGATCCCTCGCATGCGGCCGCCGTACCGGCGCCCCGCCGCCCGGCCGACGTGGTCGAGCAGCACGACACCGGGCACGATCGGCGCCCCCGGGAAATGCCCGTCGAGACAGGGGTGATCGGCCGCGATGGAAAACACGTAATCAGCCACGGACGCCGCGCTCCGGGCGCCGCGCGGCGCGCCAGGCCGCCACCACATCGGCGTGCGCCAGCTTGCCCATGCTGTTGCGTGGCAGCCGCTCGACCTTGACCAGCGGCCGCGGCACGAAGACCGGGTCCACGCGTTGCGCCAGTTCGGCGCCCAGCGCGCGCACCGTGCGCGACGGCGCCACCACCAGCGCGGTCGGACGCTCCGCGGCCGGAGCCTCGGGTGAGGCGAATACCACTGCATCCTCCACGCCCTCGATATCCAGCAGCGCCGCGGTCAACCCCGCCAGCGATATGCGCTTGCCGGCCACCTTGAGCATATCCGCCGAGCGCCCGATCAGTCGGAAACATGTCGCGTCGAGAACGTCCAGCTCGTCCGCCAGCGCCACCGGGCGCGGCAGCTGGCCGCCGCGGACCACGACCTGCTCATCGCCCTGCGCCAGCTGCAGGCCGTCATACAGCTGCCAGCGATCGTCCACGGCCGTGCGCCGGCTGGCCATGCTGCCGGTCTCGCTGCTGCCGTAGATCTCGTGGACTTCCGTGTGCCAATGCCGCTCGGCGGCCGCGGCCAATGCGCTCGACAACGGCGCGGTCGCCGAAATGATGCGCGTGACGGCCGGCAGCGCGACCTCGGCGTCGAGGCAGGCCTTGAGCTGGATCGGGGTCGTGAACAGGGCCCGCGGCGCGGGCAGGCGCGCGAGTGCATCGGCGATCTGCCAGGGCATGAACGGGCGGGCGCTGTCGGCGGCGAACCCGCCGTGCAAGGCCAGCAGCACGGAATTTTCCAGGCCGTACATATGCTGGGGCGGCACGCTGGCGACCACATTCATGGCCGGCCTCGCCGGGAAGAACCGGCGCCGCAACAGCGCGCTTCCGATCGCAAGATCGCCCCACCGCTTGCGTTGCGGCGCCGGCTCGCCGGTGCTGCCCGAGGTGAACACCACCGCCACCGCGCGCGTCGCCGGGATTTCCGGCGGAGCCGGCATGGGCGGCGATTCGCCGCCGAGCCGAGCCGCCACCCAGGCGTCGTCGACCGCGATCGCCCCCGGATAGCGCGCGCGTATCCGATCCAGCGTGGCGGCCTGGCGTGTCTGCGGCAAAAGATTCAGCGCCCCGGCCCAGCAGCCGGCGGCAAAGGCCACGGTAAACAGATAACGATCGTCGCAGAGATTGAAAAACGCGGTGCGGCCGGCGAGCGCGTCCGCCACCGATCGCATATCCGCGAGCGCCGCCGCGGCGCTGACGGGCACGCCCCGGCGCCAGGCGAACACACGCCCGGGACGGTAATCGGCAAGCAAAGCCCGGGCCGACTCAGCCATGTCGCAGATCGCGGTAGTCGATGCGCCGCAGGGCAGCCATGTATTGGCGCCAGCTCATGTGCTCGTACTCACCGATGGCGCGCCGACGCACGAACCATTCAGCCACGAACAGCAATCCCACGATCAGATAGTTCAGGAAATTCGCGCATAGCGACCAGATTTCGGCGGATGCGAACACCGCCAGGCATAGATTGGCGAGCGCCATCACCAGCATCGCGGCGCACCAGAAACGCGTCACCGCGCGCGTGTAACGCGCCACCGGGCCCGGCAGGGGGCCACGGATCGCCCGTGCCACAAGCGTGATCAACGGGGTCTGACCGGGCAGCAGCGTGCGGCCGAACAACCAGGCCAGCGCCAGACAGATGAGCACGGGCGTGGCGTAGAAGAATACCAGCGCGTCCACCGTGTGCACGCTGAGCGCGGCGATCGCGATCAGCACCAACAGCGCCAGCCAGGCCCCCGGACGCCGGCGAATCAACCATGGGCCGAGCCCATTGACGATCAGCACCGCCAGGGCGACGAAGCGCAGCCCGGGCCAGCCCGTCACCACCGCGGCGTGGACCAGCACCGGATAGAGCAGCGGCACGAGGCCCGCGACCAAGCCCAGACGCCGCATGAATCAGCGCACGGCCCCGGGCCGGCCCGCACCGCAATGGCCGGCTGCGCCCGCGTTCGGCATGCCTGCGGGATGCATCAGCAACGTGTAACCGCGCCAGCGCGACAAAAACCTCAAGCCTCGGCGCGTTCGCGCTCGATGTGCGCGCTCAGCGATCGCAGCGTAGCGAATATGCGGCTGTTGGCTTCATCGTCGGCGCGCAACTCGATGCCATAGGCCTGATTCACGGCCAGCGCGATTTCCAGGGCGTCGATCGAATCGAGGCCCAGGCCGTCGGCCTCCGGCCCGAACAGCGGCGCCGTGGGTTCGATCTCCGCGGCGACCACATCTTCCAGATCCAGAGACGTCACCAGCAGCTGTGCGACATCGCGCTCGAGATCGCTTTGCTCACTCATAATCTTTCACTCGTTGTTGTACTTGCGCCGCGGTACGTGCGCCCGCGCATTCGATATGCCCGGCATGGGTCACCGGGCTCGTCGCCCGCGGCGTTCCGGCATCGCGGGCCATTCGCGGCACTCAGCCTACCTATTGTCCACGAACCGAGGCTTCGATTCACCCCGCCACGCACGCGCACCGGGTATCGACACGATCGCGCTCGGCGTCCATCATCCGCCCCACGCGGCGTCGCTGCGCCTGTCGGCTCGTTGTCGCCAAACCCGAGCGCCCCTTGCCGAGCGCGACCGGGTCACGCCGGGGCGCGCGATCGGATTTTCCTCTATTCGGCCTGAACCGTGATCGAACACCGCAGCCACATCGAGTTCCAGGTGCCGTTTTTCGACGTCGACTCCATGCATATCGCCTGGCACGGCCACTATGCGAAGTACTTCGAGCTGGCCCGATGCCAGCTGCTGGAAGACCTCGGGCACGATTACGACGCCATGGCCGCCTCCGGTTTTTCCTGGCCCGTGGTCGATCTTCGCGTGCGCTACATGCGGTCGCTGACCTTCAAGCAATGGGTCCGCGTCACCGCCACCCTGAAACAGTGGGATCAGCAGTTGCGCATCGCCTACCGGCTTCGCGATCGCGATTCAGGCACCAGTCTGGCGCGCGGCAGCACCCTGCAGGTGCCGGTGGCAATCGAATCGGGCCAACGCTACCCGGGCACGCCGGCGGCCGTACGCGAGGCCCTCGCCCGGTTCGCCGAACGATCGAAAACAGCGGAGCCGAATCAATGATACAAGCGCGCCGACGCCTGCAACACGCCGTACTGGCACGGCTGATCGTCCTGGTGATCGCGCTGGCCGCCGGCCCGATGGCGCTGGCGGCACAGTCCGGCCAGGGCGACATGCCGGCCCTGGGCCACGAAGCCCCCGGCCATGTGCTGCGGGGCCGCTTCGTTCAGCACAAGCATCTGGCCGAACTCGACCGGGCGCTGGTGTCGCGCGGCCATTATGTCGTGGCGCGCAATCGCGGGTTGCTGTGGCAGGTCGACAAACCGGTACACAGCACGCTGGTGATCACGCCCCAGGCCCTGACCGAATCCAGTCAGGGGCAGCAGACCGCACACATCAGCGCGCAACAACAGCCCGCGCTCGGCGCCGTCGCCTCGATTCTGCTCGCGGTGTTCCAGGGCAACACGGATCAGCTGTCGCGCTACTTCAAGATTCAACGCCCGGGCCAGGGTTCCGGCGGCAAGGCGCTCACGCTCATCCCCCGGACCGACGCCGTGAAGCACTTCATCACCCGGCTCAAGATCAGCGGCGGCGACCGCGTGCGCCGTATCCGCATCGATCAGCCGGGCGGGGACTACAGCGTCATCGACCTCCATCCCGCGCAGCACACCGCCAAGGCACTGACCCCCGCCGAACGGCGGGCCTTCGCGCGGTAACCGGCCGCCGGCCCCGCGGCAGCTGACAAGGAGTCCGATCTTGCCTGTTGCGAGTACACAGCGAACGACGCCGCCCCGGCGCGCCCGAGTGCGCGTTGCCGATGGCGCCCGCACGCGGCGTGACGGGGCCGCCGCGCCTTGAAGATGCGGGCGGTCATCTGGCTGCTCGGGGTTATCGCCCTGGGCGCCATTCTCGCGGCGCTGGCGAGCACCGGCCGGCTGAGCGTGCGCACCGACCTGATGGCGCTGTTGCCGAAGCCACAGCACGATGCGCTGGTCAATGCGACCGTGCAGCGCATGGCCACTTTCGGCCAGCGGCGCGTCACCGTCCTGCTGTCCGGCGACAGCCGGGCGCATCGTCGGCGCGCGATCCAGGCCATGGCCACGGTGCTGACGGCGAGTCCGGCCTTCGACCAGGTCATCGCCCGCGCCGACGATGCGCTCGGCGCCGGCCAGCGCAGCGATCTCGACCAGCTGTATTTCGCCCACCGCTTCCATTTGCTGGCACCCGCCGATGCCCGGGCACTGGCCACACTGGCCAAGGCGCCGGCGGCAAGCGCCGCGGCGCGCCACGCCCGCGAACACTTCACCAACCGCGCCCAGAGCCGGCTTTACGGGCTCGGCGTGAACGGCGGCGGCCGGTTCATCGACGACCCCTTCGGCCTCGCGGATGCCTACCAGCGCACTGCGCTGCCCAACCCCGCCCCCAATCTGCGCATCGCGGGCGACGGCACGTTCTATGTGGTCGGGCCGCGGGGGCATCGAGCCGATGTGATGTTCGCGCAGACACGCCACAATCCGTTCTCGCTGGCCAGCGAAAGCCAGGCCTCGGCGGCGCTGGCCAAGGCGCGCGCGGCGGGCCACGCGGCCGCGCCCGCGGCCACGATCCGTATCTCGGGCGTGGTTCGCCATGCCGCGGTCGCGGCCCAACGGGCCAAGTTCGAGATGTCGGTCATCGGCACCGGCTCGCTGATCGGCATCGTGCTGCTCATGTTCTGGGCCTTCGGGCGCGTGCGGCCGTTCGTCCTCAGCCTGACCGCGGTCGGCGGCGGCATCCTGCTGGCCGTGGTGGTCACCGATCTCGTGTTCGGCGGCATCCACATGCTCACGCTCGTGTTCGGCACGAGCCTGGTCGGCGTGTCGATCGATTATTGTCTGCATTTCTTTGCCCAGCGCCTGGCCACCCCCGATCCGGCCACCGCCCTGGCCCGCGTGCGCCGGCCGGTGCTGCTCGGGCTCACGACCAGCGTAATCGCCTACGGCGGCATGGTGATCGCCCCCTTCCCGGGGCTGCGTCAGATCGCGGTCTTCACCGCAACCGGACTCATCGGGGGCTGGCTCGGCATGTGGCTGCTCCTGCCCGGCGCCGGCGGACCCGCGCCGCGGCCGGGTCGTGCGTTACGGCTGGCGGCACTGTGGCGCTCGCACGGCCCGGCGCGACTGGCCGCCGGCCACGAACGCGTTCTGGTGGCGGCACTGTCGGCGCTCGCCCTCGTGCTCGGCGGCTTCGCGCTCTGGCAGCTCAGCCCCGACGACAGCGTCCGTGTGCTCTACAATCCGCCGGCGCAGCTGGTCAAAACCGATCGCGAGGTCGCCCGGCTGCTCGGGGCCACGCTGTCCACCCACGCCATCGTGGTCAGCGGCGGCACGACCGCCCGGGTACTGGCCACCGAGCAACAGTTGACCGATCGGCTCGAGGCGGGCGCCAGGCCGGCCGCCGACGTGCGTGCGATCACCGATGCCTACCCCCCGGTCGCCCGGCAGCAGCGCAATTACGCCCGGCTGGCGCAGACGCTGTATGCGCCGCACGGCGCGTTGACACAGGTTCTGCAATCGGCCGGTTTCAAGCCGCCGCAGATCGCGGCGGCGCGCCATGCCTTTGTTGCCGCCAAGGGCCGGACGCTGTCGCTGGCCGACTGGTTGTCCAGCCCGGCCAGCCTGGGGCTGCGCGGGCTCTGGCTCGGGCGCGTGAACGGCGCCGATGCGGCGATTGTCCGCATCGACCGAATCCACGATGCCGCGCGCCTGAAGCAGATCGTCGCCCAATACCCGCACGCCGAATACATCGACAGCGTCGCGCGCATCTCGAGCCTGTTGTCGCATTATCGCCGGCTGGCGACCTGGCTGCTGGGGCTGGAATACATTCTGGCCTGGCTGGTGCTGTGGCGCGCATTCGGCGCGCGCGGGGCGCTCGCCCTGCTGTTGCCGCCGGCACTGGCGAGCATCGCCGTACTGGCCATCTTCGCCGCCACCGGCGCGACCTTCGCCCTGTTCAATCTGGTGGCCCTGATCCTGTTGCTGGGGCTGGGCGCGGATTACGGTATCTTCCTGCGCACGGCGCCGGCGGATCATGCGCCCGCGATGCTGGCCGTGGGCCTGTCGGTCGCCACCACCCTGCTCGCGTTCGGCCTGCTGGGCGTCAGCCATACACCGGCGCTGCACGAGTTCGGGCTCACGCTCGCGCTGGGCCTGACGTTCACGTTCCTGCTAGCGTCATTGCTGGGCCGCCCCGTCCCCGACACGAGTCCTTCGCAACAGGAGTGATGTGAACAGGCAACACACCGACATCGCCATCATCGGCGCCGGCCCGGCGGGCGCGACCATGGCCGCGCTGCTGGCCGATCGCGGCTGGCGGGTGACCGTGCTCGAGCGCAGCCACTTCCCGCGCTTTGCCGTGGGCGAGAGCCTGCTGCCACGCTGCATGGACGCCCTGGCCGCCGCCGGCATGCTGCAGGCCGTGGAAAACGCCGGCTATCAGATCAAGCGCGGCGTCACCTTCAGCGAGAACGACCGCGACGCGAGCTTCACCTTCGACGAGCAGTTCACGCCCGGCTGGTCCTGGACCTGGCAGGTGCAGCGCGCCGATTTCGATCATCGGCTGGCCCGCGAGGCCGAGCGGCGCGGCGCGGCGCTGCGCTTCGGCCAGACGGTCGCGTCGGTGGATTTCGCCACACCGGGCGCGCCGCGGCTGAGTATCGTCGCCGACGACGGCACCCGCACCGAGCTGGCCGCGCGGTTCGTCTGCGATGCCAGCGGCTCGGCACGCGTGCTGCCGCGACTGCTGGGTCTCGACCGGCCGGGCAGCGCCCCGTCACGGGCCGCGCTGTTCACGCACGTCGCCGACCGTATCGACGATCCCGATTACCAACGCGACCGAATCCTGATCGGCATCCATCCCGAGCAGCCGGACGTCTGGTACTGGCTCATCGGCCTGGCCGACGGACGCGCCTCGGTCGGCATGATCGGCCCGCCCGAATGGCTGCAGGCCGCCGATGGCCCGCCGGTCGAGCGCCTGCGGCATTACCTGGCCCAGGAGCCACGGCTGGCCCGGCTGCTGGCGCAGGCCGAGTTCGACAGCCGGGTCGGCCAGACCGAAAACTATGCCTACGACATCGCCGCGCTGCACGGCCGGGACTATGCGCTGCTCGGCAACGCCGCCGGCTTCGTCGACCCGATCTTTTCCTCGGGCGTAACCATCGCGCTGGAATCCGCGCTGCGCGCGGTCGAGCCGATCGATGATCAATTGCGCGGCGCCGCACCCGACTGGCAGACCCGGTTCGAAGGCCCAATCCGCGACGGCCAGCGGGTATTCACCCGCTTCATCGCCGCCTGGTATCGCGGCGCACTCAAGCATGTGTTGTTCAACCCGGCGCCCGATCCCGCCATCCGCACCATGCTGAGCTCGATTCTGGCCGGCTATGTCTGGGACACCAACAACCCCTACGTTGCCGGGCCCGAACGCCGTCTCGACACCCTGTGCCGGCTGTGCGCGCCCGCCTCATCGTGAGGCGCGCGCTGCTGCGGGGGCTCATGGCCGGCGCCGTGGTCGCCACCTTGAGCGGTTGCATGCCGGGGCCATTGATCCGGCCACTCGGCCCGGGCGTGCTCGGGCAATCGGTCGAGGCGCGGCAGCAAGTGACCGTGCACTACCATGGCCATACGCGCAGCCTGCAGGTCGCGCTGCGCGTCGTGCCGAACAACCTCACGCTGGTCGGGCTGTCGGCCATGGGCCAACGCGTGTTCACGCTGGACTGGAACGGCCAGTCCATCGCGCGCGGCCAGGGGCTCGACACCGGCCAACGCATTCCGGCGAAGCGGATTCTGGCGGATCTGGAGCTCGCCTACTGGCCGCTGCCGGCCCTGCGCAAGGCGCTCGTCGATCCGGATCTGCGCCTGCGCCAGCTCGGCGACACGCGCACGCTTTGGCGCGGCAACAAGCTGTTGTGGCTGGCCTACCGGGGCCACGGCGATCCCTGGCACAGCCGGTTGACGGTCTACGATGCCCGGCTCGGTTACCGGCTGGACGTCAAACCGCTGGCCTTCAATATCCCTTCGAATTCAGACACGCCATGAGCGACACCATTCTCGTCACCGGCGCCAGCCGCGGTATCGGCCGTGCGATCGCCGAGCGCCTGGCGCGCGACGGCTTCGACATCGTCGTGCACTACCGGCAGCGCGAAGCCGCGGCACAGGAAGTCGCCGAGACCATCCGCGCGCTGGGCCGCCGGGCCCGCCTGATCGCCTTCGACAGCGCCGACCGTGAACAGACCCGCGCAGCGCTCGAGGCGGACATCGCCGAACACGGCGCCTACTACGGCCTGGTACTCAACGCCGGCATCGCCCGCGATGCCGCCTTTCCGGCATTGACCGACGCCGCCTGGGACGCCGTGCTCGACACCAATCTCGACGGTTTCTACAACGTCGCCAAGCCCTGCGTGATGCCCATGATCCGACGGCGCCGGCCGGGGCGCATCGTCACGCTATCGTCCATCGCCGGTGTCATGGGCAATCGCGGCCAGGTCAACTACAGCGCCGCCAAGGCCGGGATCATCGGAGCGACCAAGGCCCTGGCGCTCGAGCTGGCCAAGCGTCGGATCACGGTCAACTGCGTGGCCCCGGGACTGATCGCAACCGACATGACCGACGAGCTGCCGGCCGACCAGCTCAAGCGCATGATTCCGCAGCAGCGCATGGGCCGCCCGGCGGAAGTCGCTGCCGCGGTCTCGTTTCTGTGCTCGGCGGACGCCAGCTACATCACTCGCCAGGTGATCTCGGTCAACGGCGGGCTGTGCTGACCGCAACGCCGCGGGTATTGGCATGACGCGGCTGAGTCTGGCGCTGTTCGTGTTCGACGACGCCATTGACCCGACGCGCCTGTGCGCGGCCTTGAGCCCGGCCGAACGCGCACGGCATGCGCGTCTTCCCAGCGCACGCCGACGGCGTGAATATCTCGCCAGCCGCTGGCTGCTGCGCCAGCATCTCGCCTGTATCCACCCGGCCGCGCCGCGGGCGTTGTCCATCGAATACCCGCCGGGCGCGCCCCCGCGCAGCGCCGATACGCCGTCGCATCTGGGCCTCAGCCATAGCGGGGTCGCCTGCCTGAGTCTGGTCGCGGATGGCGTGGCGGGCTGCGATATCGAGCAGGTACGCAGGCGCCGCTTCGCCCCCGAGCGATACGCCCGGCACTGTTTTCACCCCGGCGAGACCGCCGCCCTGAGTATGGCGGCGCCCGGGCAGCGTATCGCCGATTTCCATCGTCTGTGGACGCTCAAGGAAGCCAGCCTCAAGGCCCGCGGGCTCGGCCTCGGCAGCGGCATGGCGCGGCCGAGTTTCGCGCTGCGACCGCGGTTGGCGTGTACCCGCCCGCCGGCCGCCGGCGCCTGGTCTTTCGGCGCCTGCGATCTACAGTTGCCGGCCGGCCGGTTCGCGCTGGCGCTGGCTGCGGCGGCCCCCGAGATCACACTGGTTCTGGCGCGTCTGCGGCCGGGGCGCGCCGCTGTGGTGGAGCGCGAGTTACTGTCGCCCGACTGGCAGATCATCCGCAGCGATGCCCACTGACGGCGCCCGGTAGCAAGTTCACTCCCCGGCGGCGGGATGAAACCAGCCAAGCCGCTCGTGCAGCCGCACGACTTCGCCGACAATCAGCAGCGCCGCGCCGGTCGAGCGCTCGGCGGCCACGCGATCCGGCAGGTCGTCCAGCGTCGCCGCGATCAGGCGCTGGCGCGCCGTGGTGCCATCGATGATCATCGCCGCCGGCCAGTCGCCCGGCAGGCCGTGCTCGATCAGGCGGGCGCAAATCGTCGCGAGATTGCGCCGCCCCATGAAGAACACCACCGTCTGGCCGCGCTGCGCCAGCTCCGCCCACGACAGATTCAACTCGCCGGCCTTGAGATGCCCGGTGACAAAAGTCACCGACTGCGCACAATCGCGATGCGTGAGCGGGATACCGGCATACGCCGCGCAGCCATTGGCCGCGGTGATGCCGGGCACGATCTGGAACGGGATACCCGCGGCAGCCAGCTCCGATATCTCTTCGCCGCCGCGGCCGAACACGAACGGATCGCCGCCCTTCAGCCGCAGCACGCGCTTGCCGTCGCGGGCCAGCGCCACCATCAACGCGTTGATATCGTCCTGCGGCAAAGTATGCTTCGCGGCCCGCTTGCCGACGTGAATCCGTTCGGCCTCGGGCGACACCAGCGCCAGGATCGCCGGCGCGATCAGGCTGTCGTAGAGCACGACATCGGCCCGCTGCATCAGGCGCAATGCGCGGAAAGTCAGCAGATCGGGCTCGCCCGGGCCGCTGCCCACGAGATAGACCTCGCCGCCAGGCGGCTTTCCGCCGGCATCGCCCTGGTCCAGCAGGGCACGCAAGGCATGGCGGGCGGCGTCCAGCCGGCCCGCGAACACCTGCTCGGCGATCGGGCCGTCGAACACCGCGTCCCAGAAGGCGGCGCGCTCGGGCCGGGCTATGCGGCGCCGGACCTCGGCCCGGAATTCACCCGCCAGCGCCGCCAGATCGCCATATGTGTGCGGCACCAGCGTTTCCAGCCGCGCGCGCAGGCGACGGGTGAGGCTGGGTGCCGCCGCATCGCTGGATACGCTGATCTGCAACGGCCCGCGCTCGATCAGTGCCGGCACCAGAAAATCCGAATCCTCGGCCGCGTCGGCCCGCTGCACCGGTATGCCCTGCCCGCGCGCGGCCGCGGCAAAGCGCGCGTTCGCCTCGGCATCGTCGGTGGCGGCGAAGCACAGCACGGCGTCACGCGCGTCGGTGTCCGCGATGGGGCGCTGCTGCCATTCGATCGCGCCCGCCGCGGCGCGTTCGGCGAGCGCCGGGGTCACGCTCGGCGCAATCACGCGGATACGCGCGCCGGCCGCCAGCAGGCGTTCCACACGGCGTGCCGCGATCCGCCCGCCGCCGGCCACCACCACCCGGCGCCCTGCCAGCCGCAGCGCCACCGGGTACGGGGCAAAACGCGGGTCCACGGACTGTTCGCTCATCGGCTCGACTTGGCTCCCGATGTGTTGTGGGCGGTTGCCGTCAGGCGCCGAAATGCAGCGTCTTGTAGATCATGCTGACGGCCACGACAATCAATACGATGGCAATGATCGGGCGTAGCGCGCGATCGGGCAAACGCCGGCCGAGCCGGGTGCCGACATAGATCCCCGGCAACGAGCCCGCGAGCAGCAGGCCGAGTACGCCCAGATCGGTCGTGCCCAGCGTCAGGTGGCCGAGGCCGGCGATGAGCGTGAGCGGCACGGCATGGGTGATGTCGGTGCCGACAATGCGCACCGCGCGCGTGTTCGGATACAGAATCAGCAACATGGTGGTGCCGAGCACGCCCGCGCCCACCGACGACAGACTCACCAGCACCCCCAGCACCACGCCGCCCAGCACCGTGATCGCCGGGCGCCAGGCGAGCAGCTCGGCGCGGCTCTTGCCCGAGACGAACAGCATCCGCGCCTGCAGCCAGTGCACCAGCCGGTCGCGGGCGAAGGTCAGCAGCGCGGTCACGATCATGGTCACGGCCAGCGTCACCACCATCAGCTCCTGCACCCACGGCCGGAGTCCGACCATATGCAGCCAGGCAATGGTGAGGATGGCCGCCGGTACGCTGCCGGCGGCCATCAGGCCGACCACCGGCCAGTCGACCGTCTGCTGCCGGCCGTGCAACAGCGTACCGAACGCCTTGGTACCGGCGGCATACAACAGATCCGTACCCACGGCGGCCGAAGGCGAGAAACCGAACAACAGGATCAGGATCGGCGTCATGAGCGAGCCGCCGCCCACCCCGGTGAGACCCACGGCGGCCCCGACGAACAGGCCGGCGACGACAAAAGCGAGCATGCAGAGATCCTTGTCCGGCGCCCGGCCGGCGTTGCCTGTGGCCGACGCTGCAAGGCACCCGCCAGCCGATGAAGGGCGCCAAGCTACCAGCCACCCGACAAACCGAAAAGTAATATATGCTGATGCAGTAATGCCCCAATAGAATAAGCGAGCCGACATGAAGCTGCGACAGCTGGAGTACATCCACGAGGTGGCGCGACAGCAACTCAACATCACCGCCGCGGCGCGCAGCCTGCATACCTCCCAGCCCGGTGTCAGCAAGCAGATCCGGTTATTGGAGGAAGAGCTCGGGGTGCTGATCTTCGAGCGCAACGGCAAGCATCTCGACCGCATCACGCCGGCCGGCGAACGTATCCTGAACACCGCCCGCCGGATTCTTTCGGAAGTGGCCAACATCAACCGGACCGCCAGCGAATTCGCCGATACCGATCGCGGCTCGCTGCGGGTGGCCACCACGCATACCCAGGCGCGCTACGCCCTGCCGGCGACGATCGCCGGTTTCCGCCAGGCCTACCCCCGGGTATCGCTGCATATCAATCAGGGCGCCCCGCCCCAGATCGCAGGCTGGGCAGCCGCCGGCGACGCCGACTTCGCGATTGCCACCGAGGCGCTCGAGCATTTCGACGAACTGATCATGCTGCCCTGCTATCACTGGAACCGCTGCGTGCTGGTCCCCACCGGGCATCCGCTGGCCGACGGCAGCCCGCTTACCCTGGAACGCATTGCGGACTATCCGCTGGTGACCTACACCTTCGGCTTCACCGGCCGCTCGCAGCTGGACACCGCGTTTAACGAACACGGGCTGACCCCGGACGTGGTGCTCACGGCGGTCGATGCCGACGTGATCAAGACCTATGTCCGCCTCGGTCTGGGCGTGGGCGTGATCGCCAACATGGCGTACGACGCGGCGAGCGACCAGGACCTGGTGAGTCTCGATGCCAGCCATCTGTTCTCATCGAGCACCACCCACATCGGCTTTCGCCACAACCTGTTCCTGACCGGATTCATGCGTCGCTTCATCCGCATGTTCGCCGAGCATCTCACCGAGGACGTGGTCGATCGCGCGATCGAGGCCTATCCGGGCCCGAGCTTCGATACGCTGCTGGAAGAACTCTGGCCGCAGCTGCCAACGCGCTGAAAGACATGTACGGATTGGTGATCGGCCGCTCGCGAATACAGGCGGTTTATCCGCAGATTAAGCAGATTGCATAGATTAAAAGCGTCGTGTTTTCCGCTGCTTGCAACGAAAACAACGGAGTAAAGATGCCCCGCTAGATCGAGCCCGGCTCGACTGTCAGCCGACGATCTATCTTGTTTATCAATCTGCGTCATCTGCGCAATCTGTGGATGTGCTTGCCAGAACCTTACGTTCTCGCGCGACCAGGCGGCGCCGGCTCGATGACATCAATGCCGCCCATGTACGGCCGTAGCGCGGCGGGAATGCCGACGCTGCCGTCCGCGCGCTGGTGGTTTTCCAGCACCGCGACCAGCGCGCGGCCGGCGGCCACGCCCGAACCGTTGAGGGTATGCAGCAGCCGCGGTTTGCCGGTGTCCGGGTCGCGGTAGCGCGCGCCCATGCGCCGCGCCTGAAAATCCCGCGTATTACTGATCGACGAGATCTCGCGATAGGTCTGCTGGCTGGGCAGCCAGACTTCCAGATCGAAGGTGCGCGCAGCCGAGAAGCCGATATCGCCACCGCACAGATCGACCACGCGATACGCCAGCGCCAGGTCCTGCAGCACGCTCTCGGCGCTGGCGAGCATGGCCTGGTGGCAGGCATCCGAATCGTCCGGATGGGCGATATTGATCAGTTCGACCTTCTCGAACTGATGCTGGCGAATCATGCCGCGCACATCGCGCCCGGCCGCGCCGGCCTCGGCGCGGAAACACGGCGTGTGCGCCACGAAGCGCAGCGGCAGTTGCTCCGGCTCCAGGATTTCGTCCGCCACCATGTTCGACACCGGCACTTCGGCGGTGGGAATGAGGTAGTAGTCGTCCGGCTCGGCGAGACGGAACAGATCGTCGCCGAACTTGGGCAGCTGACCGGTGCCGTAAAGCGACTTCGAATTCACGATATAGGGCACGTTGACTTCGGTGTAGCCGGTGCCGATATGCTTGTCGAGCATGAAGGCGATCAACGCCCGGTGCAGCCGTGCAATGCCGCCGCGCAGCACGGTAAAGCGCGCGCCGGTGATCTTCGCGGCCGTCGCGGCGTCCAGCCCGTCCAGGCCCTCGCCGATCGCCACATGATCGGCCACCGCAAAGGTGAAATCCGGCGGCTCGCCCCAATGACGGATGACCGCATTGTCGGCTTCATCCGCGCCATCCGGCATGGCGGCATCCGGCAGATTGGGCAGACCGGCCTGGATATCGGCAAGCCGCCCGGCCACGGTTTCCAGTTCGGCCTTGGCCCGGTCGAGCTCGGCGCCCAGCCCGGCCACGGCCTCCTTGAGCGGCTCGATGTCCTCGCCTGCTGCCTTGGCCTTGCCGATCGCCTTGGAACGCTGATTGCGCTCGGCCTGCAGCGATTCGGCCCGCGTCTGCAGCGCCTTGCGTTTTTCTTCCAGCGCGCCGTAACCGGCCGCATCGAATTCGAAGCCGCGGCGGGCGAGCGCCGTGGCCACGCGTTGCGGGTCATTGCGCAGCAGTCGGGGGTCGAGCATCGCGAGATCAGGGTTAGAATGGCCGCGCGCATTATAGAGCCTGTTGCGGTTTCGTGCGGCACCGCGCCATCGGCCCGCAACCGCTGCGCGCCGTTGGCAATGCCGTGGCGCCGTGCTACACCAACGATCGACGCGACGGCCGCCTGCCGCTGCCCGCAGATCACGGCGCACGGCAACAGGCTACAAAACGGCACCGGCGCGGCCGGGCGCCGCGGGCCCAATCAGACACTGGCAGTGGGACTGCCCGGGAGCGACGCATCATCAGTGCCTGGATACTCATTACAATATCGCTGATCTACATCGGCGTTCTGTTCTATATCGCCTATGCCGGCGACCGCCGTGGCCGAATGATGCGCCGGCCCGGGCCGCGCCCGGTGGTTTATGCCCTGTCGCTGGCCGTGTTCTGCACATCGTGGGCGTTCTACGGCAGCGTCGGCAGCGCGGCGAGCGATGGCTGGAGCTACCTGCCGGTCTATCTCGGCCCGATGATCGCGCTGCTGATCCTGGCGCCGGTGCTGCGCAAGATGCTGTTGATCGCCAAGCAGCAGAACACAACTTCGATCGCCGACTTCATCGCCGCCCGTTACGGCAAGTCACAGGGGCTGGCCGCGCTGGTCTCGGGCATCGCGCTGCTGGTCGTGCTGCCGTATATCGCGCTGCAGCTGGATGCGCTGACCACCTCGTTCAACATCATCGTGCACGGTGCCTACAGCCGCCCGCAAACCGAAGTCACGCTGGCCGGCTGGACCGACACCGGTCTGCTCGTGGCCATCGCCATGGCGGTGTTCTCGATCGCCTTCGGCACCCGCCACGTCAATCCGCGCGAATCGCACCAGGGCATCATCCGCGCAATCGCGTTCGAGTCGATCGTCAAACTGGGCGCTTTTCTCATCGTCGGCGCGGTCGTCACCTTCGGCATGTTCGGCGGCGTGCACGACCTGTTCGCCCAGGCGAAAAACGTACCCGCGTTCCGCGACCTGTTCAATCAACCCCTGATCACGCCGCGTTTCATCACGGTCTTGATTCTGTCCACGTCGGCCACGCTGTGCCTGCCCCGCCAGTTCCATGTCGGCGTGGTCGAAAACACCGAAACACGGGACCTGAATACCGCGCGCTGGTTGTTCCCGCTGTATCTGTTCCTCATGTCGCTGTTCGTGTTGCCGCTGGCCGCCGCGGGGCTGACGGTGTTCGGCGCCAATACGGTCGACCCGGACCGCTTCGTGATCGCCTTGCCAATGCATGCGGACATGCCCTGGCTGACGCTGGTGGCCTACGTCGGCGGCGTGTCGGCGGCGACGAGCATGGTGATCATGGCCACCGTCACCCTTGCCACCATGATCTGCAACGAGATCGTGGTGCCGATCGCGCTGCGCCTGCCGGGCGCGCAATTCGGACACCGCCAGGATCTGTCGCGCGCGCTGCTCAACACCCGGCGGATTCTGATCGTCGTCATTCTGATCCTGGCCTGGGCGTTTTACCGCATGTTCGCCACCAGCCAGACGCTGGCCGGGATCGGACTGCTGTCGCTGTCGGGCGTGGTGATGTTCGTACCGCCCATGATCGGCGGCATATTCATTCGCCGCATCACCCGCCGCGGCGCCATCAGCGGTCTGCTGGCCGGCCTGCTGATCTGGCTGTACACGCTGGTGGTGCCGATCATGGTCACCCAGGGCTGGCTGCCCGGCGGCTGGATGGCGGCCGGACCGTTCGATATCGGCTGGCTGGCGCCACAGGCGCTATTCGGCACGCACTTCGGCGACACGCTCACCCACGGCGTGTTCTGGACGCTGGCGGGCGAGATCGCGGTCATGGCGTCGGTGTCGCTGAACACATCGATCACGCTGATCGAACGCGCCCAGGCCGTGGCCTTCGTGGATCTCGGCATGCGGCGCCAGCCGCGCAGCACCACCGACGTACGTCCGCCCGCGATCCGGGTCGGTGAACTGGAAGTCCTGCTGCAGCGCTTTCTCGGCCCGCAGGCCGCGCGCGCCGCCCTCCACGAGTACTCCGGCCATCACGATCGCCAGCTGCTGTCCAACCAGATCGTGGACGCATCGCTGCTGCAGTTTGCCGAACAGCGCCTGGCCGGCGTGGTCGGCAGCGCCTCGGCCCGTCTCATGCTGGCCTCGGGGCTGCGCCAGCGCGATCTGGCCCTGGAAGACATGGTCCGCCTGCTCGATCGCACCGCGGACGCCGTGCAGTTCAATCGCAACGTGCTCCAGGCCGCACTCGAGAATATCGACCAGGGCATCTCCGTGGTGGACCAGGACCTGCGGCTCGTGGCCTGGAACTCACGCTATCTCGAAGTATTCGAATACCCGCCCGGCATGGTCCGTACGGGGCGCCATATCGCCGATCTGATCCGCTTCAACGCCATGCGCGGCGAATGCGGACCGGGCCCGGTCGAGGAACATGTCCGCAAGCGGCTCGAACACCTGCGCGAAGGCAAGCCGCACCGCTTCGAGCGTCATCGCCGCAACGGCACGGTGCTGCAGATGACGGGCAACCCCATGCCCGGCGGCGGTTTCGTGACCACGTTCAACGACATCACCGAGTTCAAGCGCAACGAAGCCGCGCTGACGCGCATGAACGAGGAACTCGAGGCGCGCGTGGCCAAGCGCACCGAGGAACTCTCGCGCGCCAACGAAGGGCTGCGCCGGGAGAACCAGCAGCGCGCCGAGGCCCAGCGCGCCGCACTCGAGGCCCGGCGTGAAGCCGAACGGGCGAACCTGTCCAAGACCCGCTTCCTGGCCGCAGCCAGCCACGACCTGCTGCAGCCGCTCAACGCCGCGCGGCTGTTCGCCGCCGGCGCCGAACAGGGCAGCGTCAGCGCCCAGAGCACCGCGCTGCAGCAGATCCAGATGTCGCTGGAGGCGGCCCAGGCCCTGCTGGAACCCCTGCTGGATATTTCCAAGATCGACGCCGGCGCCTGGGACGTCAAATACCAGGCGTTCCCGCTGTCGCGCATCCTCGACCCACTCACTCGCGAGTTCGATGTGCTGGCCCGCAACGCGGGGCTCGTCCTGCATGCCGTGCCCTCGAACGCCTGGGTCCGGAGCGACCCCAACCTGCTGCGCCGGATTCTGCAGAACTTCCTGTCCAACGCGGTGCGCTACACCGAGAGCGGCCGCGTGCTGATCGGCGTGCGGCGCCGGGCCGATCACGTGCGTATCGAAGTCTGGGATACCGGCCCCGGCATTAGCGAGGACCAGCTCGAATCCGTTTTCGAGGAATTCCAGCGCGGCACCTCGAGCCACGCCTCCGGCGAGCGCGGCCTCGGCCTCGGTCTGTCCCTGGCCGACCGCATGGCCCGGCTGCTGGGCCACGAGATCAAGGTCAATTCCAAGCCGGGGCACGGCACCGTGTTTCGCATTCATATCGAACGCGTGGCGCCGGAAACCCCGGCCGCGGATTCGCCGGCAATCGAACCGGTCGCCGCCCAGCCGATCCACCGCGCATTGTGCGTGGACGACGACAACGCATCGCTGGACGCACTGGTCGGCCTGCTCGAACGCTGGGACATCGATTGCATGACCGCGCCGCCCGAGGACGCCCACGCCATTCTGGCCGACGAGCCATTCGATATCGCGATCTTCGACTACGACCTCGGCGAACATAACGCCAACGGCCTGGAACTGATCGAATCGCTGGGTCAGCGCTTCGAGGACACGCGCTTCATCCTGGTCACGGCCAATCGCAGCCAGGACATCATCGCCCGTGCCGAAGCCATGAACATCGGCCTGGTCTACAAACCGATCGGGCCGGAGAAACTCCGCGAAACCGTGCGCCGGCCAGTGCGCGGCGGCGAGATCGAAGCCGTATGAGCCAAGGGACAGGTGACAGCCCGCGGCGCCCTTTGATCGAGCGGTTGCAGGCCGGATTAGCCGAAGGCGTAATCCGACAAGCGGGCCGCTCTGGCGGGGAAGATGAGCGCGACCCGCGAGGCATAGCCTGTCGGCTTACGGCCTGCGCTGCAGGCCTGCCGACGATGGGCGGGCGGAATGTACGGATTCGCGCCGGCTCAGGGGTTCGAGTCGTTCAACTCGCGGCGGGCGTAATTGCCCCAGTCGATCTCGAGGCTACGCGCGGCAATCACGGCCTGGGTGCGTGTATGCACTTCCAGCTTGCGCAGGATTGCCGTGATATGCGCCTTGACCGTGGCCTCGGAAATATCGAGATCGATCGCAATCTGCTTGTTGAGCAAGCCATCGGTGAGCATCATCAGCACCCGCTGTTGCTGCGGGGTCAGGGTGGCGAGTTTCTCGGTAAAGCTGTCCTTGTCCGGTTCCGCGTTCTCCGCATGCTCGGGAATCCAGCGCTGGCCCGACAGCACCGCCGAAATCGCCTCGGCCATGGTCTCGGGCGACGACGATTTCGGAATGAAACCGGCCGCGCCATGTTCGAGCGAGGCCTGGGCAATGCTCGCGCCCTCGTGCGCGGACACCACGATAACCGGCAGTGAAGACGCCACGCTGCGCGCATGCACCAACGCCGAATAACCACGCGCGCCCGGCATGTTCAGGTCAAGCAGCAACAGGTCGGCGTCGCCATGACTATCCGCGAGCAACGCGGTCAATTCATCCACGCTGCCCACGGTCAGCAGTTCAGGCTCCCCCAGCGCCTGGGACACGGCCTGGCTGAGCGCGGTGCGAAACAGCGGATGGTCGTCGGCAATGATGACCCGATGTGCGCTTCCGGCTTTTGAACTTGTATTCATATAGTAGACGGCCTCGGCGTTTTTCCCCCACCCATCATATACGACCTAGCGATGATAGACCTATTGCTGATAGTGACAGCCGGCGGGTCGTTGCACGGTGCAGAGATACCATGAAGATTGTTGCGCGCGACTGCTCGCAAACAGCTTATCTGAATCCCGCCGCTTCGCGAACCGGCGGCGGGGGAAGTCGCGCTGTATGTGCGTTCCGCGTCCCGATCACGCATCGACCCATAGTTATTTTCAATCGGTTTCTGCGCTGCATTGCCGCGTTCAATACCCTCCGTCCCGGGTCCTGTTGTCGATTCCGGCGACGCCGCGTTGCGTCACCAGCCGGATCCCCCTAGCCTTCGATGTATTGCTCATACCCACAAACCCCATATGCCGACGCGCCATTTGGTATTCGACGTCAACGAAACATTGCTCGACCTTTCGACCCTGGACCCCGTTTTTGCCGACTTGTTCGGTGACCCGCACAGTCGCAGGGAATGGTTCGCAAGTCTGCTGCATTGGTCCACCGTCACGACCCTGACCGGATCGTTTGTCGATTTCACGCAGCTTGCCGGTCATTGCCTGGATCAACTGGCCACCCGGCGCGAGATCGCACTTGATGCCGGTCAACGCCAACGCGTTTTCGACGCCGTCGCCACGCTGGCGCCGCACGACGATGTACGTCCCGCCCTGGCGCGACTGCGCGCGGCCGGCTTCACGCTGACCGCGCTGACCAATTCCGCCCAATCGACCGTCGATGCCCAATTCACCAACGCCGGCCTCGATACGGCATTCGACAACGTGCTTTCGGTGGCCGGCGCCGGCTGCTACAAGCCGCATCCGGCGGCATACGGCGTCGCTCTGAAGGCCCTGGACGCCACGCCCGAATCCCTGCGCCTGATCGCCTGCCACGATTGGGACGTCACCGGCGCATTACGCGCCGGCCTCAAGGCCGCCTTCGTCGCTCGCGGCGACGGCTCGCTCAATGCCGCCGGCGAGCGCCCCGACATTGTGGGCCACGGCCTCGCGGACGTCGCCGAGCGCATCATCGCCGCCGACCAACACGCGTAGGTCGGCTTGGGCCGTAAGCCGACAGGCCATGCCCGGTGGCCCGGCCCATCGCCGGTGCCAGAGCGGCCTGCAGGTCGGTCGACGTGGACGGGTCCGGGCTCAGGCGTCGTTGGATGTGCCATCGGTGGCGTCGTTTTCGCCGGGATGGCTTCGGGTCTGGCGCGGGTCCTGGCCGGCGTCGAGCTCGCGCAGCCGTCTCAGCTTTTCACCGATCTTGATCTCGAGGCCGCGCGGGGCCGGTTCGTAGTAGCGCGTGCCGACCAGCGCTTCCGGCAGGTAGGTTTCTCCGGCGGCATAGGCCTCGGTCTCGTTGTGGGCGTAGCGGTAGCCTTCGCTGTAGCCGAGATCCTTCATCAGGCGCGTGGGGGCGTTGCGGATGTGCATCGGCACTTCCAGCGAGCCGCGGTTCCTGGCATCTGCCCAGGCCGCGTTGAAGGCCATGTACACCGCATTCGACTTGGGCGCACAGGCCATGTAGACCGCCGCCTGCGCGATCGCCAGCTCACCTTCCGGCGATCCGAGCCGTTCGTAGGTTTCCCAGGCATCGAGGGCGATACGCAGGGCGCGCGGGTCGGCGTTGCCGATATCCTCACTGGCCATACGCGTGACACGCCGGGCGACGTAGCGCGGATCGGCACCGGCCTCGAGCATGCGCGACAACCAATACAGGGCGGCATCGGGGTCGGTGCCGCGCACGCTCTTGTGCAGCGCCGACATCTGGTCGTAGAAGTAATCGCCGCCCTTGTCGAAACGGCGCAGGCCCGCGCTGAGTACTTCTTCCAGCTCGGCCTGGGTCACGACGCGCTCATCGGTGCCGGCGGCAATCTCGGCGGCCAGTTCGAGCAGGTTCAGCGCCCGGCGGGCATCGCCGTCGGATCGCGCGGCGAGTTGATCGCGCAGCGCATCGTCCATGGTCACGCCGAGCCCGGCGAGCCCGCGCTCGGAATCGCTCAGCGCCCGGTCGATCAAAAGTCGGATCGAGTCGGCATCCAGTGCCCGCAGTACGTAGGTTCGGGTGCGCGAGAGCAACGCGTTATTCACCTCGAACGAGGGATTCTCGGTCGTCGCCCCGACCAGGACCAGGGTGCCGTCCTCGACGTAGGGCAACAAGCCATCCTGTTGCGCCTTGTTGAAGCGATGCACCTCGTCGACGAACAGCAGCGTGCCCTCGCCGCTTGCCTGTTGTGCCGTCTGGGCCTCGGCGACCGCGGCGCGAATGTCCTTGACGCCGGCCATGACGGCCGAAATCTGCACGAAGCGCATCGCCACGCGCGCGGCGAGCAGGCGTGCCAGCGTCGTCTTGCCGGTGCCCGGCGGGCCCCAGAGGATCATGGAATGGATGCGCCCGGCGGCCAGCGCGCGCGTCAGCGGCTTGTCCGGCCCCAAGATATGCGTCTGGCCGACGTATTCTTCCAGCGTCGCGGGGCGCATGCGATCCGCCAGCGGCCGCGCGCTCGGCTCCGCGCCGGTCGCCAAGTCGATTTCCTGTTGTGTTGACACGAGATAGTCTGTGTTGCGCTATGAATGCGGAACGCGCGCCGGCCAGGCCGGTCGCGCTGTCGTTCGATATCGCGCGAATGTAACACTGGGGCGCACCGGGCGCGCCCGGAATCAGGCGCGCTTTCGGCCTGCCGTACCCAGACGGGTGGCCACCCATGCGACCCAGTCAATACCCAACAGGCGAAGCAGTACAAGGGCCACGACCGCCCCGGCCGTATCGGCCATCCAGTCGTACGGGTCGCCATCGCGGTAGCCGCTGGCCCACTGCATGAGTTCGGTCGCCGCCGCAAAAACCGAAAGCGCGAGCAGTACGCGTAGCGGCGCGCGCAGATACAGCGCGCCGAACCAGGCGCCCATGACGAGAAAGGCCGAGCCGTGTTCGAATTTATCGAAAAATGGGATGCCCGGCGCGGACGGCGGGTTCGGCATCAGGCAGCCATAGACGAAGATCGCGCACAAAACCAGACCGAGCGCCCACCACAGCCGCCGCACCCGGTGCGGGTTCAACGCGAGGCACCCTGCCCGCCATTCCCATTCGCGCGGCCGTCCACCACTTCCACGTTTTTCGGCACCTTCAGGGTGAACTTGGATTCCGGGATTTTCGGATTAATCTTGACGTTGCCGAAGTTGATGCTGGTGGTCTGTCCGAGGTGGTCGTGCAGCTTCATCAGCGCCGGTACGTCGTTCTTCAAACCCAGATCCACGGATTTGAAATCGGTGTCCTTGGCCTTGGGTGTCAGGTGCACCCAGGTCAGCCCGTCGCGCTGGCCGCCATTGGTGATCTTGAACGCGTCATTGAGGGCTTCGCCGCCGGTCAGCAGCAGCGCGGGGGTCGCCTTGAGCGTGGCGCCGATATCGCGCACCGTCACCTGCGCCAGATCGACATCGTAGAACTTGAAGACCTTGCCGTTGCTGACAATGATCTGCTTGTAGGGCTTTTTGTATTCCCAGCGGAATTTCTTCGGCCGCGACAGCAGGAACGTGCCGCTGGCCTGCTGCACGATATTGCCGTTGTCGTCGCGCTGGACCTGCTGGAAATCGGCCGACAGCGTATTGACCTTGTTGTAGAAACCCTGGAGGGCCTTGGACCCCGACTCGGCCTGGGCCAGACCGGCAACGCAGAAAAGCATCACAAACGCGATGAGCCAGCGGGTCATCCGCATACCTGAATCCTCGATGTCACGGGCGGGCAACTCGATGGCCGCCGCCAACTAGAATGGCGATGATGCCGGCGAGCGTGGCGACACTGCCGTGAATCATGCCTGAATTGTCCTGCGGGGCGCGCATCAGTCGTCGTCCGGCGGCGCCGGCGCCAGCACCTCACGCCCACCGCTGCCTTCGGCCGGGCCGACGACGCCGGCATTCTCCATCTGTTCGATCAGCCGCGCCGAGCGGTTGTAGCCCACGCGCAGCCGGCGCTGTACGTAGGAAATCGATGCCTTGCGCGACTTGAGCACGATGGCGACCGCCTGATCGTAGAGCGGATCGGCCTCGACATCGTCCTCGCCGTCCGCGCCGCCCTCGGCATCACCGGCGCCGCCTTCGAGAATCTCCTCGATATAGTCGGGCCGGCCGGTCTGCTTGAGGTATTCCACCACCTTGTGCACTTCATGGTCGTCCACGAAAGCGCCATGCACGCGATTGGAAAACCCGGTGCCGGGCGGCAAATAGAGCATGTCGCCGTGGCCGAGCAGGCTTTCCGCGCCCTGTTGGTCGAGAATGGTGCGCGAATCGATCTTAGAGGCCACCTGGAAGGCGACACGCGTCGGGATATTGGCCTTGATCAGGCCGGTGATTACGTCCACCGACGGGCGCTGCGTGGCCAGGATCATGTGCAGCCCGGCCGCGCGCGCCTTCTGCGCGATACGCGCGATCAACTCTTCCACCTTCTTGCCGACCACCATCATCATGTCGGCCAGCTCGTCGACGATGATCACCACCGCCGGCAGGGGCACGAGCGTCGGCAGCTCTTCGCCGGCCTCGGCGGCCTCGTTGGACTGCGCGTTCTTCGCGATCGGGTCCTCGATCGGCTGGCCGGCCTCGATGGCTTTTTTCACCTTGGTGTTGAAGCCGGCCATGTTGCGCACGCCGAGCGCGGCCATGAGCTTGTAGCGCCGCTCCATCTCGCCCACGCACCAGCGCAGCGCGTTGGCCGCGTCCTTCATGTCGGTGACCACCGGCGCCAGCAGATGCGGGATGCCTTCGTAGACCGAAAGCTCGAGCATCTTCGGGTCGATCATGATCAGGCGGACCTCTTCGGCCGTCGCCTTGTGCAGGATCGACAGAATCATGGCGTTCACCGCCACCGACTTGCCCGAACCCGTGGTGCCGGCCACCAGCATATGCGGCATCTTGGCCAGATCGGCGGTGACCGGGCTGCCGCCGATGTCCTTGCCGAGTGCGAGCGTGAGCGGCGACGTGGCATTGGCATAACGCGCCGAGTCGAGAATCTCGCGCAGCGCGACGATCTCGCGATCGGCATTGGGGATCTCCAGGCCCACCACCGACTTGCCCGGGATCACCTCCACCACGCGCACGCTGGTGGTCGACATCGCCCGCGCCAGATCCTTGGACAGATTGGAGATCTGGTTGACCTTCACGCCCGGCGCCGGGTCGATCTCGAAGCGCGTGACCACCGGGCCCGGCTGCACCGCCACTACCTTGGCCTGTACGTTGAAATCCGCCAGATGCTGTTCGAGCTGCGCCGACATATGCTGCAGCACGGCCTCGTCCTGGTCGCTCTTGGGCTCACGCGCGGGATCCAGCAGCTCAATGGGCGGAATCGGACTGTCGCGTTCGGGATCGTACCGGGGCACATCGACCGGCTGTTCGCTGATCGGCAGATCGAGCTGGGTCGCCTTGTTCTTGCTGCTCTTGTCTTTCTTCCCGGGCTTTTTGACCGCAACGGAGCCACGGCCAGCCGCGGGCTCCGGCGCAGCCGCGGCAGGTTTCGGTGCGGTCTCGGTTGGGTCCAGGGTCGGCGCCTTGCGTTTCTTGTCGCGTCGTCTCTCGCGCCTGCTGGGTTTCGGCGGCGCCGCGGCGCGCTGTGCCGCGCGTTCGGCCCGGTTCGCGCGCCAGGCGCCGACGCGGTCGACCATCGCCATCAGCATGCCGATGGCCCCACCCAGCACGAAATGGCCGATGCGTTCGGCCACCGCCAGCCAGGAAAAACCGAGCCCCATGGAAAGCGTGATCACGAACACGGTGGTCAAGGCCCAGGCCGCGCCGATCATGTTGATCACGCCGGCCAGCGGGCGCGCCGCGGCCACGCCCACGACCCCGCCGCTGCCCTGGGGCAGACCGGTCGCCTGAATGCCGCCGAATATCAACCAGGCCAGGCCGCAGGCCGAAATCAGGCACAGCAACAACGAACCCGCCCGGATACTCTTGGACATGAGCTCGCCGCTCGGCCGCTTGCGATCGACGAAAATCAGCCAACCGCCGTAAAGCACCAGAAACGGAAAAATAAACCCGAGATAACCGAACAGGCTGAGCAGGACATCCGCAAACCAGGCGCCGGGCACCCCGAGCAGATTGTGCACCGCGGTGCCGTTGCCGTTATCGGACCAGCCCGGGTCGGCCGGGTTGTATGAGATCAACGCCGCCAGCAGAAACAGCGTGATCGCCATGGCGATGAACAGCGCCGCTTCACGCAACAAGCGGCCGAGACGCTGGCGATAGGCGCTCGGCGCCGCGTCGACGTCGTTGGCCGCACTGCGTGCGCGGCTTTTGGGGCCGGCCTTGGCGGCCTTGGACGCGGAATCCGCCTTGCCCTGCCTGCTCGCTGCCCTGGCCATTACCGCTGCGCTCCACGGAGGCGATCGAAGTCGATGGGTTGTGGTTCCGTAGTCCTCATGCGCATAGTGTAACCGAGGCTCATTGCTAGCTGTTGTGAGCGTCGGCGCAGACCCTTGAATTCAGGCTGTTTGCGCCAATATCTACGACACAAGAGGCTAATACGAGGTAACGATGTCGGTCCGCCATTTCCTGCTTACCGAAGACGGCGCGATGGAGGAGTTCACCGAAGACGAGGCATCGGCGGTTGCTGAAGGCAAACGCGATCTGCCCCGCTTCGCCGAGCAGCAGTTGCGCTATGTACAGGTCGCCTTCGACGATCAAGCCAACGACGAGGGCGAGATCCAGGTCAAGACCCTGGGCGCCATCGTGAAATTCGATGATGCCGGACGCCTGACCGAGGCCGATCGCGCGCACGATGCCCAGGACGAACTCAACGAATTCGAGCACGACGCCTGCGTGCAATTCGCGCTGCGCGACACCCTGCCCCGGAGTTATGCCCTGAATTGATGGGCGCGGATGCCCGCGTGTTCCAAGGGCGCCCGGCCGGGCGGCGCTTCATTCCACCCCCGATATCATGGCGACACTGACGCAGGCCGAAAGCATTCTCGATGTGGATGCCGCCGAGTGGAATGCGCTCTGTGGTACCGACCAGCCGTTCATCCAGCACGGTTTTCTGGCGTCGCTGGAAGCCAGCGGCAGCGTGTCGCCGGAGCTCGGCTGGCAGCCGGCCCATGCCTTGCTGCGCACCGACGACGGCGCCCTCGTTGCCGCGGCACCCTTGTATCTGAAAGATCATTCCATGGGCGAATTCGTATTCGATTTCGCCTGGGCCAACGCTTATGCCCAGGTCGGGCTGAATTACTACCCGAAACTGCTCAACGCCGTGCCGTTCACGCCCGTCTCCGGTCCGCGCCTGCTGGCCCGCGACGATGGCGCGCGCCGCGCGCTGGCCGGGGCGCTGGCCAAACTGCCCGAGCACATGGGCGTATCGTCGTTGCACAGCCTGTTCGGTGACGACGGCTCCACCGCGGCCATGCTCGGCGCCGATGCGCACGCCCGCCGCGGCTGCCAGTACCGCTGGTTCAACCGCGGCTACGCCGATTTCGATGCATTCCTGCAGCAACTCTCGTCCAAACGGCGCAAGGAAATCCGGCGCGAGCGCCGCCGCATGACCGATGCCGGCGTGGCCGTCGTCGTACGCCGCCCGGATGAGATCCCGGCGGCACTGTGGGACACGCTCTACGCCTTCTATGACCGCACCTACGCCATCCGCGGCCAGGATCCGTATCTGACCCCCGCATTCTTCGCCGAGCTGACGACGCGCCTGCGCGATCAGGTGTTGTTCTTCATCGCCTACCACAACGACCACCCCGTGGGCATGGCCTTCATGATGCGCAGCGCCGACACCCTGTACGGTCGTCACTGGGGCTGCGAGACCGATTACCACAGCCTGCATTTCGAGACCTGTTACTACGCCGGCATCGAATACTGCATCGAACACGGGCTGGCCTGCTTCGATGCCGGCGCCCAGGGCGAACACAAGATACGGCGCGGTTTCGAGCCGGTCGCCACCTGGTCCACGCATGTGATCGCCGATCCGCGGCTGGAACACGCCATCGGCGACTTCGTGGAACGCGAGGCCGCCATGATGGCGGACTTCGAGGCCGAACAACGCCAGCGCTGCAATTTCGAACAAGCGCCGGCGACGACGCCGCCGTGAGTGGCCTCCGACTCTACTGGCTGGACCCCAACCAGCCGGACGGCGCATTTCCCGATCCCGAGCTGGCCCTGGAAGAACCCAACGGCCTGCTCGCCATGGGCGGCGACCTCTCGCCCCAGCGCCTGCTTCGCGCCTATTCGCTCGGCATATTCCCCTGGTACAACCCGGACGAATCCATTCTGTGGTGGTCGCCGGACCCGCGTACCGTATTTCCCACGGACGGCGTCCGGGTCTCGCGGCGCTTTCAACGCACGCTCGCGCGGCCGGACTATGCCGTATCGCTCGACCACGCGTTTTGCCGCGTCATCCAGCAATGCGCCGCGCTGCGTGCCCATCGCGAAGGCACCTGGCTGGGCCCCGAAATGCGGGCGGCATACATCCGGCTGCACGAACTCGGTCATGCCCATTCGGTCGAAGTATGGCGCGAGGGTGAACTCATCGGCGGCCTGTACGGCGTCGCCCGCGGGCGGGTCTTCTTCGGCGAATCCATGTTCAGCACCGCCACCGATGCCAGCAAGATCGCGCTGACGTGGCTCGCGCGCCAACTCCATGCCTGGCGTTATCGCTACCTCGACGGCCAGGTGGGCTCACCGCATCTGTATCGCATGGGCGCGATCGACATCCCGCGCGCGCATTTTCTGGATGCCATCCGCCAGCCGGAACCCGCCGCGCCCCCCGAGTCGCCCTGGCATTTCACCATCGACGCGCCCCGGGACCCGGCGCATCTTGAAAAAAGCCAGCGCACCAATACATCACACACCCACTGAACCGCCGATGCGCCGGTCGCTTAAAACCGGGGGCGCGAGCCCGCCGTATCCACAGCGTGATTGAACCCCGCGCGCACATGGCAGATAATTCGGCGCGTCAAACCGCGCAGAGCAAGAGATCAGGAGCTAATGGCAAAAGAAGACCACATCGAGATGGAAGGCACCGTCGTCGAGACGCTGCCCAACACCACATTCCGCGTGAAGCTGGAAAACGGCCACATCGTGACCGCCCACATCTCCGGCAAGATGCGCAAGCATTACATCCGAATCCTGCGCGGCGACAGCGTCACCGTCCAGATCACCCCCTACGACCTCACGAAGGGTCGCATCACCTACCGCGGCCGCTAACACGGCCCGCACGTGACGCTTGGCGTCACTCTCTGACGCCTACGCGATCAAATGTCGCCATGGCGCTCACGCCAACATTCTGATTACACTGCGATTCCCGACTGGCACAACTCGTGCTTTCAGTTGCATGCGTCCAGTCGACATGACTATTTTCAGCACTCAAGGGGGAACCCGCAATGAAGAAGCAACAAGGCTTCACACTGATCGAACTGATGATCGTGGTCGCGATCATCGGCATTCTCGCGGCGATCGCTATTCCGCAGTATCAGGACTATACGACCCGAGCCAAAATGTCTGAAGCGATATCATTCGCCAGCGCCGCGAAGACGTCGGTTTCAGAGTATTATGAAACTCAAGGAAAGATGCCTCCCGATGCAACAACAGCTGCAATAGACGTAACTCCTTCTAATACCAAATACGTTAAATCCGTAGCATATGCGCAGACAAATGCTAACAAAGCAACAATTACCGTTGCTATGAATGCAATTGGTAATGGCGTAACCGACGGGGAAACTGTGGTGTTTACGGGTACGGGCGACACCTCAGGGGTTACATGGAGTTGCGGCGCGGGCACGGTTCCCGTTAAGTTCCTTCCATCTAGCTGTCGCGGCTCTTAAGTCGCGTAGTTCGACCAGCGCAGCGTAATCCAACGAAACAGGCGCGGGGCCGATTCAACGCCCCGGCGCTTGATCAATCACGAGCGACTTCGTTGCCGGCTTACGACCTACGGTGTAAGCCGAGGAGCAATAAAAGGGGTCAGATACATTAGCTCCAGTCCTGATAGGCGGATTCCACTCCAACAATAAAGGGGTCAGATACATTAGCTCTAGTCCTGATATAGCGGGGATAAAGGGGTCAGATACATTAGCTCCAGTCCTGATATAGTGCCAAGCAATACAAGCAACGCTTCGCAGCCAGCCCATGCCCCGCCTGCCCCGCTTCAACCTGTCCGGCGTGCCCCAGCACGTGATTCAGCGTGGTAATAATCGTCAGGCCTGCTTTTTCGACGAAGACGATTACCTGTTTTACCTGGAATGCTTGCAGACGGCTGCCGGGGTCAGCGGTTGTGATGTCCATGCTTATGTGTTGATGACCAATCACGTCCATCTGTTGGTCACGCCCCACCGGGATCGCGCGGTGTCGCGTATGATGCAATCGGTTGGGCGTCGCTACGTCGGGCAGGTCAACCGCCGACATGAGCGCACCGGTACGTTATGGGAAGGACGTTGCCGCGCCAGCCCGGTGGAGTCCGAGCGTTATTTGTTGGCTTGCTATCGCTACATCGAACTCAACCCGGTAAGAGCGCAGGGCATGGCCGATATGCCGGACGATTACCGCTGGTCCAGCTACCACGCCAACGCGCTGGGCCGAGGCGATGCGTGGCTCACGCCCCATTCTCTCTACAATGCCCTCGGTCCGACCGCGGCGGCGCGGCAGCACGCATACCGCGAGTTGTTCCGCATACCGCTGACAGCGGAAACGGAGCACGAGATTCGGCTGAGCGCCCGTCAGGGCGTTGTGCTTGGCAGTGAGGCTTTTCGCGAACGCATCGGGCAATCACTCAATATCCGAGCCACGCCCGGGCGGCGAGGCCGGCCGAAGAAAAATAACGCCTTTACCGACCGATAGGATCGTGATGGCCGGGCTTTCCTGCCCGGCGTTCCCGTCCCGCTTAGCTTATCTCCCTTGTCGAATCGTGTCTGACCCCTTATCTACTCGTACACTTATCTAACTCGTGTCTGACCCCTTATCTCTCGCTCGTCGAATCGTGTCTGACCCCTTATCTACAACAGGCCGAGCGGTTTTCGCGCTGGTCACTGTAACGGCCGCGATCTATAGCGCGGTGTTCAGCTACTGGAACGGCCCGCACCGCGGCGGGCCGGACATCCAGGCGAATCGCGTTTATTTACGCAACGCCAACGAGCCGCGCTTCTGGGCGGACGGCACGCTCAACGGCCGACGCCCGCGCCGGCCTCCGGACACCATCGAGCCATAATCACGCCCCACTCGGCCCGGCTTGCGTTTGACGTAAAATTTGGCCGGATAAACGCCGCGGCCAGCCTCGGGCTACCCGGCGGCCACGGTAACCGACCGCGAATCCGCCGATCGCGCGGGCTTCATGTTGTTCAGCACTGGCAGAAAGCCGGGCCCGAAGCGGCTGGGCCGTCGATAATTATTGAAAGTCCGCACGATTTCGACGACGATATGCGACTCGGCTATTATTTACGTGCCGCGCCATGAATTCGCGCACAGTGTTCATCTACCCCGCTTCGACGCTGGTCATCGGCGCTGTTGTGGCGGGCATTTGTTTTTTATGGCGTACGCCCCACGATCCGGTCGTGGCCCAGCGGCCGGCACCGCCTGCTGCCGCGGTGGCGAGCCGGCATTCGGCCGAGCCAACTGTTTCAAAATGGGCCGTAGCGCCACCGCGGGCTCACGCGCGGCTGGCCTGGGCGCCAATGGATAGTCTGTCGCCGTTGAAGCCCGAACGTCATCACGACGCGAGCGTCGTCACCATCACGCGGGCAAGCGTGCCACCGCCACTCAATCTCAAACTGCCCGCCAATACGCCGCGCGATGTGCCACTGACGAATGAAAGCCGCGCGTCGCTTGTTTTGACCGCTCATTCGGTGCGGGCGCCGCTGGCCGGCCCGCTGGCAACGGACGCGCAACAGAATACCGGCAGCGACAATGCGGCCGCCGCGGCGCCGGACACGCACCTGTTTAACCGAAACAACGGCCTACGCGGCTTCATGGCGCACAACTGGCTCAACAAGAGCGTAGGCGTCCAGGGCGGACTGGCAATCAAGGATGAGCGGCTGCGCCAGAGCAGCGGCGGCGGTCTCCGCGGCAACATGGCCGTCGGCATGGGCGTGCTCCTCGCGTTCTGAGGCCGAGCGGTGTGGTTCGAGACCCAAGGCCGCAAGCCGGGATAGAGAGAGTCCGGCGCGGGCCGGATCGTGGCCCGACTCGGGCGCCGTTTGAGTTGTGTACAGGTGACTTCGATCTGTCGGATTACGCCTGCGGCTGATCCGAGCTACGCGGTCTGCTTGGCCTCCGTCTGCGGGCGCGGACCAGAGGCTGTAAGCCGGCATCGCGCGCTACGTGACTAAAGCCGTCCGTCCGTTTCGTCGGCGGCGAAGGCGTATTTCACGTCGTAGACGATATGCATGGGCTTGCAATAACTGCGCACGGTGTCGCTGCCGGCCTGGCGGAATTCACGGTGCGCGACGGCCACGATGGCGGCGTCGTAGGTGCCGGGTTGCGGCGAATCGACCAATGTCAGCCCATATTCGTGGGTCACCTTCGCCGGATCGGCCCACGGGTCGTATATATCGACGGCTGCATCCATGGCCTGCAATTCGTGCACGATATCCACTACCCTCGTGTTGCGTATATCCGGGCAATTTTCCTTGAACGTCAGCCCCATGATGAGCACGCGCGCGCCGTTCACCTGGATCTTGCGCCGCAGCATCAGGCGCACGACTTCGTGCGTGATATAACGGCCCATGCCGTCGTTGATGCGCCGCCCGGCGAGGATGATGTCCGGGTGGTAGCCCACCGATTGCGCCTTGTAGGTCAGGTAATACGGGTCCACGCCAATGCAATGCCCGCCGACCAGGCCCGGCTTGAACGGCAGGAAATTCCATTTCGTGCCCGCCGCCTCGAGCACTTCCTGGGTGTCGATGTTCAAGCGCCCGAAGATCTTGGAGAGTTCGTTGACCAGCGCGACGTTGATATCGCGCTGGACGTTCTCGATCACCTTGGCCGCTTCGGCCACCGTGATCGACGAGGCCCGATGCACCCCCGCCGGCACGATCTGCCCGTACAGTGCCACCAAACGATCCGCGATCTCGGGCGTGGAGCCGGCCACCACCTTCACGATATTGGCCAACCCGTGCTCGGTATCGCCGGGGTTTGCGCGCTCCGGGCTGTAGCCGACGAAAAAGCCTTCGTTGTACACCAGCCCCGAGCCCGCGGCGAGAATCGGCACACAGCGCTCTTCGGTCGCCCCCGGGTACACCGTGGACTCGTACACCACGATGTCGCCGCGCGACAGATAAGGCGCGAGCGCGCGCGTGGCCGATTCCAGCGGGCCGAAGTCCGGCACCTTGGCATCCGTCACCGGCGTCGGTACGGACACGATATAGATATTCGCTTGGGCCAGATCCGCCGGATCGGACGAGAACGACAGCCCGTTCGAGGCTGCCAGCTGCTCGGGCGAAACTTCACGCGTGAAATCATGGCCGTCGCGCAGCTGAGCGACGCGTTTTCCGTCGATATCGAACCCGAGCGTTGACTGATGCCGGCCAAATGCCACCGCCAGCGGCAACCCAACATAGCCGAGGCCCAGAACCGCCAACCGGTCGCTTGCCGGCATATTCGTTTCCGACACGTTCCACCCTCTTTATTATTCTGGGCGCTACGCGAAAGCCGCGCGCTCGGCCCGAGCCCGTTGTCCTGCGATCATACCGAAACTCGCAGGCGCCGGGGGCCGGACCGGCTATATGCGAAAAACCCGGAACGCCATGCGGCAGATCCGCGTCGGAGGCGTCACATGCCCGGTATAATCAGGTCCGCCCCATATGCAGCGTCACCACTGGATTGCTCATGACCATTCTCGTCACCGGCAGCGCAGGTTTCATCGGGTTTCATGTCGCCCAGCGACTGCTGGATCGAGGCGAGCACGTGGTGGGCGTCGATAATTTCGACCCGTATTACGACGTCGCGCTCAAGCGTGCCCGCGTGGCCGTGCTCGAAAACAATCCGGCGTTCGAACAAGTCGAGCTCGACATCGCCGATCGTCAGGCCATGCCGGCACTGTTCGCCGAACGCGGCTTCGAGCGCGTCGTACATCTGGCCGCCCAGGCTGGGGTACGGCATTCAATCGACCATCCACATGATTACATCGACTCGAATGTCACGGGCACCTTGAACGTCCTCGAAGGCTGTCGGCACAACAAAGTCGACCACCTGGTATACGCCTCCACCAGCTCGGTGTACGGCGCTTCCACCGACATGCCCTTCTCGCCCGGCGGCGACGCCAATCACCCGCTGGCCATTTACGCCGCCTCGAAACGGGCCACGGAGTTAATGGCGCACTCCTACTCGTATCTGTACGGCCTGCCGACGACAGGCCTGCGATTTTTCACGGTATACGGCCCCTGGGGCCGGCCCGACATGGCGCTGTTCCTGTTTACTCGCAAGATGCTGGCGGGCGAGCCCATCCCGGTGTTCAACCACGGCAAACACCGGCGCGACTTCACCTTCGTGGACGATATCGCTGAAGGCATCGCCCGCGTCCTCTATAAAACCGCCACACCGGACGAAAACTGGAACAGCGACGCCCCCCGTGTCGACCGCAGCCCCGCACCCTGGCGGATCTACAACATCGGCAACGGCAACCCCGTGCCGTTGATGGACTACATCAACCGCCTCGAGGAATGCCTGGGCATCACGGCCGAAAAGGAAATGCTGCCCATGCAGGCCGGCGACATCGAAGCGACCCACGCCGATGTCCATGGCCTGTTCGAAGCCGTTGGGTACCGCCCCGAAACCACCGTCGACGAAGGCGTGAAGAAATTCGTGGACTGGTATCAGAGCTATTACGGCTGAACCGACTCACGTCAACCACTCGGCCTATGCGAACAGAACAAAGCCCGCTGATCTCACGAGCCAAACACCGATCGGATCGCACGAGGCCCACTAATACGCGTTCTTGTGCACGAATCCCTTGAAGATCGTGAGGAAGATGATCTTCAGATCGAACCACAGCGACCAGTGCTCAATGTAATACAGATCGTGCTCGATCCGCTTTGTAAGGTCGGTCGAGCCGCGCCAGCCATTGACCTGGGCCCAGCCCGTGATCCCGGCCTTCACCATGTGCTTCTGCATATAGCCGGGAATTTCGGCCTTGAACTGGTCGACGAAAACCGGCCGCTCCGGCCGCGGCCCGACAATCGACATGTCTCCGCGCAACACGTTGATGAACTGGGGCAGTTCATCGAGGCTGGTCCGCCGCAGAAAACCACCGAAACGCGTCGAACGCGTCTCGCCTGCCCGCGCCCAGACCGCGCCGGTTCGGGACTCCGCATCCACGAGCATGGACCTGAACTTCAATATGGTAAAAAGTCGACCATTCCATCCCATGCGTTTCTGACGAAAGAAGATCGGCCCAGGAGAACTCATCTTTACGCCAAACGCGAGTACCAGCAACAACGGACTGATGAGCGCGAGGATGATCAAGGCTAGCGTCCGATCTTCGACCGCCTTGATCACCCGACTCAGCCCATGCATGGGCGAGACGTTCAGATTCAGCATCGGCACGCCGAGAATTTCCGTGACTGGATGCTGGATGAGACGCATACCGCGAAGATTGGGCACAAGGCGCATGGTAATGGGGCTATGGCGAAAGTCCCACAACACACGGTCAATCAGCGCCTGCTGATCGAGCGGCAAGCAGAGCCAGATTTCATCCACATGGAAGCGGCGCGCAAGGCGCTCGGTCCGGTCCTGATACGCCACCACTCGCACATCGCCGAGCTTCTGGTTTCCGTCGTGATCGATCATCGCCACGGCGATAACCTCCCAACCGGTGGAAGGCGTTGCCTTTACCCGTGCCAAGGCTTCTTCGGCTAGTGCGCTGTCGCCGACAATGAGGATTCGACGGTGATTCAACCCGCGAGCGCGAAGTTCACGCAAGGTGACAAATGTCGCCACCCGCCCCACAACCAGCAATGCCCAGGCGCAACCCGCCCAGGTGGCGACCCATAAGCGCGAATAACTATCGCTTTGTTTGACCGCGAAACCGACCAGGATCAAACCGAGCATGACGCCCCCCCACCCGAACGTTACGGCCCGGAACTGATCCACGAGGTTACGACCGCGCCACGAGTCGTAAAGCTGCAGTGAAGGGAACACACTGACTGTGAGCAGAAGCGCGACAATGACCGGACCGCGGTAATGCGCCCCGAGGCCAAGCGCATCAAACCGCCAGAAGTAAGCGAGGTAGGCCCCGGCACAGATCATCGCCAGATCGACCAACACATAAAGCGCGACCGAAATATTACCGTGCTCTCTAAGAAAACCGCGTTGGAACATGCCTCTTATTCACCAATTCAACTACGCGATTTTACACGCTCGGGCTCGAAAACGGCTTAGCCCTATCGAACCTCCAGCCGACCCATGGAAAACGCGTTAGGTACAAGATTTTACAACGGAAAAAGCATGCGCCGCCGAGCCTCCTGCGGATATACGATGCCGCTACCAATTCGAGCCCGGCGTATACCGGTGAAAGCGGTAGGCACCCCGGCGATTTCGCAGTACTACCGCAATCGCCTTGAACAGCATCTTAAGATCCGGCCCAAGGCCCTGCGCTCAAACATAGGCGCAATCCAAGGCAATACGCTATCGATAATCGGTAATGGGTATCGCGACAGCCGATGCGGCGCCAAAGGCCGCGCATGCCCGGGCATGCCGAGAGGTCGAGCCGCCCATGACCGCCATAACGCACAAACTCATGTTTCCACAATCGGCCGCGGACCAACCAGGAACATATCGCCAACCACCACACGCAACGACTGAAGCAGCTCATCCAAGCTCGACCGCCTAAGAACAGCCCCCAAACGGAGTCACCCCGCGATCTTTTTCAACTCCAAGTTCGTCTGCCATTCAACACGCGTATCCGCGCAGCTGTTGCAGGCACACTTCTACACCCGGGTATATACCGCGAAATTTCCGCACGCCATGCCCGACCGAACAAAATATGCGCAACAAAGCGAAGTACGCCAATAAACGATTAGCAAAACAAAGAAGGGAAGAAAACGAGAATCGGGCCACCGTACAAGTCCACTGCCGGTTTCGCGCCCGCCGGCGGCCCGCGTCAGACGACCGCGCAACTCGCGCGGTATAACGTCTGCCGATTGCAGCTGGCAAATTCCGTACAAATAGCCCTCGTGCCCGACTACTATTATCAATAAGGCATCAAAACAGCCGACTTCATCCGCTGTTTTCAACGCCATGAAAATAAAAGCAGTCGCCTTTACATCGTTTATTTTCAAAGGCTTAGCGGCCAATAGCCGCGACGAGCATGCGGTCGTATACTCGCGCTATTAGCCCGAAGAATCATCTATTTTGTGCCGTGTTAATAGTATACGACGAAGGCGCGGTGCTGCTCACTAACCCGCATGCGCGCTCGCCCGGATGGATCTCGGCACATCAACAAACGCCACCCATTCGTTATCCACCCGCCGAATATCCTCCATGCACCTGGGCTAGCCAACCGTCAACAGCTTCCTTCATGCGGTGATGAAATCGCTCCTCCGAGAAGGTTAGGGCATGCGCCCGGATAGCCGCGCGGTCAATGGTCGGCTCCCACTGCTCAAGACGCTCCAGAGCCGACATCAGAAATTCGGGCGTTTGGTGAGAAAACAGCAAACCCGTTTCACCGTCTATAACGGTTTCGAGCGCGCCACCTCGCCCGTAAGCGAGCACTGGCGTGCCGCAGGCCATGGCCTCTATCGGCACAATTCCGAAATCTTCCACTCCGGGAAAAACCAGCGCGCGCGCTGACTCCAGAAGCTCCTTCACACGGGCGTCATCCACGCGCCCGAGGAACTCCACGTTACCTGGCGCATTTCGCCGCAACTCATCTCTGAAATCCCCCTCCCCGACCACAAGCAATCGCATCGACGAGCGAGCGCGGAAAGCCTCAATCGCGATATCTGGACGCTTATACCGGGTCAGCTGCCCTAATAGCAGAAAATAATCGCCCTTCTCGTACACACATTCAAAGCGCCCAACATCCACCGGCGGATGAATGACCTTCGCATCGCGCCGATAACACTTCCGAATACGTGCACGGATGAAATGCGAGTTCGCAATGAAGTGGTCTACGCGATCGGCTGAGGCTCGGTCCCATAGCCTTAAATAATGCGTTAGCGGAACCATCATTGCGCGCGTTAATCGACCGGCCGCCTCGCGGTAATCCGGATACATATCCCATAAATAGCGCATCGGGGAATGGCAATAGCAGATATGTAACGTGTCTGGACCAGTCAACACCCCCTTCGCCGGCCCGGACTCACTGGAAATTACCAAATCATATTCACGAAGATCCAGCTGCTCAAGCGCAAGGGGCATCAACGGCAAAAGCCTTTGATAATGTTTGCGCGCGCCAGGAATACGGGCAATGAACGTTTCACGCACATAATGCGCCTTGTTTAAAGCACCAAATCGCTCACGGTCGATCACATGCGTGAATACGTCAGCATCAGGAAAAAGCTTGCATAAAGAATTTACAACCTTTTCCCCTCCACGATCCGTTACAAACCAATAGTGAACCAGGGCTATACGTAAATTCGGCATGGACTATCAGACCAGTTTAGATTTGAACCGCCCCGGGTTTACTGAAGACTCGTGGGTTTGAGTCACGCCACTTCGGTAGCCGGGGCAATTGTGTCAAAGAATTTGGCTTCCGCCTCGGCCGGGGAATATCGCCGATCGGCTCGAACAGATGCTGATCATTGAACTAGTCGACCTAGACCAGCACCGGGAACTCGACCACGGCACGGTGGGTCACGGCCCGTCGTGCTGAGGAATGATACCAACGGTCATAAACATCGATCGACGCACGGCCCGTCACGATACGTGATGGCGTGCATTCGACCGGTGGCCCGCGCATCTGGCCGCCGGCGGCATCACGCTGGCCCGCGCCACACTGACCCGACTGGTGGCCCGAACAGCGGCCTTGCTCTGCCCGATCCATTTCGCCCAGCTCGAACATCTGCTGCAAAGTGGGGTCCTGGCGATGGACGAGACGCCCTTCAAGGCCGGGCGGGCCGGCCCGGCAAGCTGCGGCCCAAGTCCGCTATGCCGAGGCCCGGTCGGGCGTCATCCATGCCCAGCGCAGGGCGCGCATATCCGCCGGGGCTTCGAACGGGTGCTGGACAGTGATCCCCAGGCGCAACACGCACTGACGCTGATCGGTGACTTGTTACCAGACCGACGCCACAATCCGGCAAAAACAATGCACAGGCCCCAACAAACAGGCCGCGCGAACGAAATACCGCGGACCGGCGGTCCGGGCGTTCCGGCAATGGTGCGGCCAGTGCCTGGATCTGGAGCCCAGTCATCCCCTGGCCAGGGCGGTGGCCTGCGCGTTCCGAGCGCAAGGCGTCGCTCGAAGTCTTACTCGGCGATCGCGAGGTGCCAATTGACACCAACCATCTGGAACGTGGTCTGCGGCCGATCCCGATGGGGCGTGGCAACTTGGCTGTTCTGTTGGATGGAAGCCAGCACCGAGCACATGGGCATCATCCAGAGCCTGATCGCCACCTGCCGGCTGCATGGCATCGATCCGTATATCTATCTGGTGGATATGCTCCAACGGGTCGGCATTCATCCGGCGAGCGGCGTCGCCGCACTCATCCCGCGGCGCTGGAACGAACACTTCGCCGACCAGCCCCTACGTTCCGATCTCGACCGCTTCGACAATAACGTCTCCGAATAGTCGGTTACGTGGTTCTAAAAGCGACTGATCTCGCTCGATGCCTCGACCATCGGTCTCTGTCTGTCGGTCTTTCCCTGCACGAAGTTCCGCACCACAAAAGGCGCGGTCAAGCTGCATGTCGGGCTGAATCACGACGGTTATCTGCCGTGCCTTGTGGTGCTCACCGACGGTGCGACCCGCGATGCCATCGTGGCGCGCAGGGAGGGGCGTGCCACGCGACAGCAGCGTCGTGACGGACCGCGCCCCCACAACGACTACGCCTGGTTCAATGCATTGACGGGCCAGGGCGTGCTGAGCAGCAATTTTTATCTGGCCGCCAGGACCCTCCCCGATATCTACAAGGCGCGCTGGAAGATAGAACTCTTTCCAGGTTCGTCAACCAGAACCTGAGGATCAAGTCGTTAGTGGACACCTCTCCCGGAATACGGTCCCGGCGCAGATCTGGATCGCCTGATGTATGCGTTTATCTGCTTCGGACGTCAATTAAATTCAGTAGTCGTATCGATCGCAGCCCGGGGCAGATAACTCGATTGCTGCAGCTCAACTTGTGCGAGCGCCGAGACCGGTTTCGGCTGCTCCGCGGTGATCAGCCCGATGCCACTGCGTCGGCCCGACCCGGGCTGCTGCGAAACCTGTGGCACAGCAGTGATTGCTCGTACATAAGCGTAGAATTTTGTTAAACCCTATCAGGCAAGGTTACCGCTCAGCTGCCTTTCGCCGAGCTGCTCACGTCGGCACTGCCCCTGACATTGCCCAGCTGATCAACGACGCGGACCTTGTGATACTGCCCTTGTGGCAAATGCAGGGCCACACATTGGGTGATCATCGCCTGGCTGACGGCTGCATCCAGCCGCGGGGCGTGCCAATCCATGCCGATGGTCAGCACATTATTCTTGATGCCGGTTTTCTTGCTGGCGAGCTGGATGTCGTAGCCACCAGTCGGGCGCTGGCCCATTTCGACGATGAGTACACCGTTGCGCGCCATCTTCGGGTTAAAGCCGTTGACGTTGCGGTAGTCGATCCAGTTTTGAAAGGCGTCGGGATCGGCAAAGTAATGTACTTCGGAGGCTTGCGACGGCGTGCCGCAATACGTGCTCTTGCCCACCACCGATACACCCGATGCGCTGCTACCAAGGTGGAGCGTACTGCAGCCGGCTATGGCAACGGAGGCGATTAAAAGCAGGCCAAGACGCATTAGGGACATACGGGTGGCACCAGCGGTTCGAGTCGAAGCGCGGGAGGATAGCACAACGTGTCAGGTCTACCGACACGTTCAAAACACACTGTCTTCACCGTGCGGTACCGGCGGCGGCGACGAGCGAACGCTCGAGGTAGCCGTGTGTGATTAGATACTCGACAAGTTGGTCCACGCAGCCGGTGATGTCCTTCTCCGCGGTGTGCAGATGCACCTCGGCGTGTTCCGGCGGCTCGTACGGTGCGCTGATGCCGGTGAAGTTGGGGATGCTGCCGGCGCGGGCCTTCTTGTACAGCCCTTTCGGGTCGCGCTGCTCGCAGATTTCCAGGGGGGCATCGACGAACACTTCGACGAAATCTTCCTCGCTGGACAGGGCCCGCGCCATTTCGCGGTCCCGGCGGTACGGCGAGATGAACGCGGTGAGGTTGATGATGCCGGCGTCGCGGAACAGCTTGGCCACTTCGCCGATCCGCCGGATATTCTCGATCCGGTCTTCGGGCGTGAACGACAGGTCGCGATTGAGCCCTGTGCGGACGTTGTCGCCGTCCAGGCGATAGGTGCGGCAGCCCATGTTGGTGAGCCGCTCTTCGAGCGCGACGGAGATGGTGGATTTGCCCGAACCGGAGAGGCCCGTGAACCAGATGGTGAGGCCGCGGTGCCGGTTGATGGCTTCGCGCCGTTGCCGGTTGACCGAGCCTTCGTGCCACACGATATTTTCTGTATTGCTCATGGGTTCGAGCCTATGCCCTCATCTGAACGGTTTGCGGGTGTTCCGTCAGCGACCGCCGGCCGCGAGTTGCCGAAGGAGCGCTGGAATGACATCGGCGGCACGCCCTGCGCACTTTACATGGCACAATTCCGTGATTGGCGTGTCCGCGGGATTGATCTCTATTGCCGTGCCCCGCCCCGATGCCGCGGCGTATACGGGCGCGGCAATGTATTCGAAAACCGCCGTGGTACCAATCATTAGTACCACGTCGAAACCGCGGGCGAGTTCGCGCTGATAACGTTCCAGCGCCGAACGCGGCAGCGTTTCCTCGAACAGCACCACCGCCGGGCGCTCCACCCCCGCGCAACGCGCACACAGGGGCGGCCATCGTCGCAAGCCGGCGTAGTCCGGCACGTCGCGGGATTGTCCGCAGCGCACGCAGAACAGACGATGAATATTGCCGTGCATTTCGATCAGCTGGCGCGTACCCGCGGCCCGATGCAGGCCATCCACGTTCTGCGTGACCACGCATAAATGGTCGACATGTTCGGCCAGCGACACGAGCCCCCGGTGGCCGGCATTGGGCCGTGCGCCGCGACAGGCCGACTCGATCTGCGCCAGATATTTCCAGGTCAGCGCCGGCTCGCGCGCGAACATCGGGCCCGAGAGCGCTTGTTCGATCGGCACCCCGTCGGCCGTGGCCTGGTCATTGTATAAGCCGCCCACACCGCGGTATGTCGGCATGCCCGAGTCGGCGGACATGCCGGCACCGGTAATCGCGAGCACGCGCGAGGCCGAGCCAAGAGCGTTTGCCGCACGGGCGATGTTGTCGTCGAGCGAACGTGACATGGTGCGCAGTATGCCGGAGGCCGAATGATGAATGTAGGTGGCCGGCCCGGTGCGCCGCGGACGCAGACCGTTGTGCCCCCGCGGCGCGGGGTGGCGAGTGGGCCAACCGCCCGGCCCGGTTGGTGGGGTTGGCGTTTGTGGGGGGATTCGTTGGCGGCGCGCTTCGACATGTGGGGCGGCCGCGGCTTGGGCGGTTTGGTCTGGTGGGTAGGCGTACTTCTGTCGGCTTACGGCCTGATATGGATTGCATCGCAAGCATTTGTGCCAAAAAGACTTTTTTTGGCGCTGATTTTAGCCTATCCCGAGGGCATCATGGATTGCGATGCAATCCATGTGGTCTAACCCGACCTGCGCGCCTTGTTTCGGCTGTTGTGGCTCGGATTCATCGGAGGCGTCGTCCGGCATGGGACGGCCGTGGCACGGGCCGGCATCCGGCTCGGATTGACCCGCGTACGATACGTGACCCGACCCTGCAGGAGCCGCGATTGGCTGGTATCCGAAATCTCGTCATCGTGCTCGGCGATCAGCTGGATCGTGGACTGTCGGCGCTGGACGACTACGATCCCGCACGGGATGTGGTCTGGATGGCAGAAAACCAGACCGAAGCGACGCATATGTGGTGCCACAAGCAACGGCTGGTGCTGTTTTTCGCCGCCATGCGCCATCATCGCGACGATCTGCGCGCACGTGGGTTCCGCGTCTGGTACCACGCGCTGGATGTGGATGGGCGGTGCGACAGCGGCGTCGATTTCGCGGCGATCCTGACGACCGCGGTGCGCGAGCTCGGCCCGAAACGGCTGGTGATGAGCGAATGCGGTGATTATCGGGTACAGCGCGTGCTGGCCGATTGCGCGAAGCATCAAGACCTACCCCTGCAGGTTCGGCCCGACCGCCACTTCTATTGCGGTCTCGATGCCTTCAACGACTGGGCCGATGCCCGGGGCTCGCTGACGCTGGAGTACTTCTATCGCTGGATGCGGCGCACCGAGTATATTCTGATGGATGGCGACCAGCCGGAAGGCGGCCAATGGAACTTCGACAAACAGAACCGCCGCGCCTTTGGCCGAGACGGCCCCGGCAAACTCCCGCACGTCCGCGGCTTTCGACCCAACGCGATCACGCGCGGCGTTATCGATATGGTCGCAGCGCGATTCCATGACCACCCGGGCCAGATCGAGGGCTTCGACCTGCCCGTCACCCACGATGAAGCGCGTACCGCGTTGCGCGATTTCACCGACCATCGGCTCGCGTTGTTCGGCGACTACCAGGATGCGCTCTGGACCGACATGCCGTTCGCCTATCACTCCCGCCTGTCCGCCGCGCTCAATCTTCATCTGGTCGGCCCGCGCGAATGCGTCGACGCGGCCATCGCGGCTTACGAGTCCGGCAAGGCGCCGCTGAACAGCGTCGAGGGGTATATCCGCCAGGTGCTGGGCTGGCGTGAATTCGTGCGTGGCATCTATTGGCGTGAAATGCCCGGCTATGCCGGCCGGAACGCGCTGCGCGCCGAATTACCGGTGCCGCGCACGTATTGGGACGGCGACACCGATATGGCCTGTGTTGCCGACGCCATGCGCAACGTGGTGGACAATGGTTACGCCCATCATATCCAGCGGTTGATGGTGCTCGGGCTTTTTGCGCTCCTGGCCGGCGTGCACCCGTACCGCTTTCACGAGTGGCATATGGCCATGTATCTGGATGCCATCGACTGGGCCAGCCTGCCCAACACGCTCGGCATGAGCCAGTTCGGCGACGGCGGCCTGCTTGGAACCAAACCGTATTGTGCATCAGGCAATTACATCAACAAGATGAGCAATTACTGCAAGCATTGCCAGTTCGATTACAAGCAGGCGAGTGGCGACAAAGCGTGCCCGATAACAACGCTTTACTGGGATTTCCTCGACCGCAATCTCGAGGCGTTTCGCGATAATCCACGCATGGTGTTTCAGGTCAAGAATCTGGAAAAGAAACGCGCGGATGCGGGATTGATGGCGGCCATTCGTCGCCAGGCTCGTACGCTCCGGCAGCAGATCGAAGACGGCGAGCGAATTTGATAACGCGGCGCGGCAGGATAGGGCCGATGGGTTCGACATGAGGCGTACCGGCGTACGGACGCGGCGTTTGATCGCCGGGGCCTCAGTGTCGGCTTACGGCCTCCGGCCTGATATGGATTGCATCGCAAATATCTGTACCAGAAAGACTTTTTTGGCGCTGATTTTGGCCGATCCCCAGGGCATCATGGGTTGCGATGCAATCCATGTGATCTAAGCCGACCTACGCGCTTTGTTCGGCCTTTGGACCCGTCGCCAATGACTTGCGCGCTATCATCTGTTGTTTCGGGGTCTGCGTACGCCCAGTGGTGTATCGATCGACGAGTGAGCTTCGATGAAAAAACGCGTGATTATCTGGTTTCGGCGCGACTTGCGGCTGGCGGACAATCCGGCGCTGCACGCTGCGATCGACGCCGGGTTCGATTCGATCGTACCGGTGTTCATCCATGCGCCCGACGAACTGGGAGACTGGGCGCCGGGCGGTGCGCAGCGCGTCTGGCAACATCTTTCGCTTGCGGCGCTGGACACCGATCTTCAAGCGCTGGGCTCGCGGCTGGTGATTCGTCAGGGGCCGACGATAGCCGCGCTGGATGCGTTGATCGAAGAAAGCGGTGCATGCGCGGTCTACTGGAATCGGCTGTACGATCCGAGCACGATCGCTCGCGATAAACAGGTGAAGCGCCACCTCGAGGAGGCAAACATCCAGGCCGCGAGCTTCAATGCCGCCTTGCTGCACGAACCGTGGACTGTTTCGACCCGGCAGAATACGCCGTACAAGGTGTTCACGCCGTTCTGGAAAGCCATTCGCGACGACCCGGTGCGCAATCCACTCCCCGCCCCCGAGGCATTGCCGGCGGTATGGTCCCGGATTGGCTCGGAGGCGCTGTCGGACCTGGGCCTGCTGCCGGATATCCGATGGGATACGGGTATCCGGCAAGCGTGGCGGCCGGGCGAGAACGGGGCCCACGCGCGTCTGGAAACCTTTGTGAACGACACGCTCGGCGGCTATGGCGAAAGCCGTGAGCGCCCCGCGCAGCCGGGCACGTCGTATCTTTCGCCGCACCTGCATTTCGGTGAGATCGCGCCCCGCCAGATCGTGCATCGCCTGGCAGAGTGGCTGCACGACCACGGTAATGAATCGCATCGTAAGCATGCGAATATCTTTCTCAGCGAAATCGGCTGGCGTGAGTTCGCACACCACGTGTTGTTCCACTTTCCGAATACGCCCGATGAACCGCTCGATCCGCGGTTCAAGCATTTCCCCTGGACCCACGATGACGAGGCCCTGCAAGCCTGGCAGGCCGGCCGCACCGGGGTCCCGATGGTAGATGCGGGCATGCGCGAGCTTTGGGCGACCGGCATCATGCACAACCGCCTGCGCATGACGGTGGCGTCGTTCCTGACCAAGAATCTGCGGATCGCCTGGCAGCATGGCGAACGCTGGTTCTGGGATACGCTCGTGGATGCCGATCTGGCGAACAATACGCTCGGCTGGCAATGGGCGGCGGGTTGTGGCGCCGACGCTGCCCCATTCTTCCGTATATTCAATCCGGCACGCCAGGGCGAGCGTTTCGACGCGGACGGCGCGTACGTCAGACGTTGGGTTCCCGAGCTAAGCGGTCTGCCGGACAAACATATTCATCGGCCATGGGCCGCGCCACAGAAAGTGCTCGACGATGCCGGCGTGACGCTGGGCCAGACCTATCCGAACCCGATAGTCGATCTCAAGGCTTCGCGCCAGGCGGCGCTCGACGCGTTCGATCGGATCAAGAATACATAGCCGTCGGTGATTTGCGGCAACGATCTGGCTTTTGCAGGTCGGATTCGCCGGTGGCGTAATCGGACGTACGGGCCGGCCCGGGCGAATTGGGTGGTTCGCCGGGCGCGCGGGCCTGTCGGCTTACGGCCTGTGGCCTGATATGGATTGCATCGCAAGCATCTGTGCCAAAAGACTTTTTTTGGCGCTGATTTTGGCCAAGTCCAAAGGTATCATGGATTGCGATGCAATCCATGTGGTCTAAGCTGACCTACTCGCTTCGATCGAGCTGTTGTAGGCCTGATTCGCCGGAGGCGTGATCCGACATCCGGAGCGGGGCTGGCATGTGCATGTGGGTGCCGGGCTTCCATTCATAAAAAAGGACTCCCGAAGGAGTCCTGAGGTGGCGTTCCCGTATTGTTTTTCTGCAGCTTTGAAGCTGCGGCTGCCGGGATTCTTTATTTCGCCGTGTCGTGGATTGTTGTTCTCCGTCCCCTCCGAGAGACCGCGCGATACGGCGCCAATGCGTTGATTCGTTAGTGGCCCTCGGCGCGTATACTTTGTTTTACGCCGCACGCCGGCTCGGGTCAACGTATCGGCCGTTAGACCTTAGACGAACGATTTCATTTTTCCTATTATCATCATACCTTTAGCAAGGTATCGCGATAGTAGGACAGCTCCTCGATCGAGTCGCGAATGTCGTCCATGGCCAGGTGACTCGAATCCTTGGAGAAGCCGCTCGCCACTTCGGGCGCCCAGCGGCGGGCAAGTTCCTTGAGGGTGCTGACATCGATATGCCGGTAATGGAAGTAGGCCTCCAGTTCGGGCATGTAGCGGGCGAGAAAGCGGCGATCCTGGCAGATGCTGTTGCCGCACATGGGCGAGCGGCGCGCGGGCACGTAGCTTTCAAGAAACTCGATGGTGCGGCGCTGGGCTTCGACTTCATCAACACTCGAGGCGCGAACCCGCGCTACCAGCCCGGAGGCGTTGTGCTGGCGCGTGTTCCACTGGTCCATTCCCTGCAGCCGATCATCACTCTGGCGGACGGCCAGCACCGGCCCTTCGGCCAGCACGTGAAGATTCGCGTCGGTGACCAGCGTGGCGATTTCAATGATGCGATCGGCGTCCGGGTCGAGACCCGTCATCTCGAGGTCGATCCAGATCAGGTTATCGTCGGCGTAGCTCATGGGTTCTTCTTGATTCCTAAACTTGCATTGTGCGCGAGACGTTCGCCGACGACCACCCACCGGGGTTCGTCACGGCGGCGGGCAGTGTTATCGTGACATCGAACAGTTCGCAACCAAGTCACGCTTATGAATGCGCTCGCGGATCAGAAATGCGCCCCCTGCGAAGGCGGCACCCAGCCGATGACGGGTCAGACGGTGACCGATCGCATGAAGCAGCTCAGTGATCATTGGCAAAATGCGGATGACGAGAAGATCGTAGGCCAGTTCAAGTTCAAGAACTATTACCAGACCCAGGCATTCGTGAACGCCGTGGCGTACATCGCGCACTGCGAAGATCATCACCCCGATATCACGTTCGGTTACAACAGCTGCCGCATCGAATTGACCACGCACGCCATCGGCGGCCTGTCCGACAATGATTTCATCAGCGCAGCGAAGATCGACCGCCTGTTGAATTGATACGCGGCCGGCCAGGCCCGGCGCAGCCGCTACCGCCCGCTTGTCTTTCGTTTACAGCGGCCGGCGGCCGGAGAACGCCTGGCTCAGAGTGCCGGCGTCGACGTACTCGAGCTCGCCCCCCACCGGTACGCCGTGGGCAATACGGGTGACACTGGCGCTGTTCTGGCGCGCGAGGTCGGCGATGTACTGAGCGGTCGCCTCGCCCTCGACGGTGGCGCCGACCGCGAGTATCAGCTCCGCCACCGGCCCACGGACCAGACGATCGCGCAGAATATCCAGGCCGAGTTGCTCGGGGCCGATACCGTCGATGGGCGACAGATGGCCCATGAGCACAAAATAGCGCCCGTCGAAGTTGGTGTTCTGCTCGATGGCCATGACATCGGCCGGACTCTCGACCACGCACACACGGCTGGCGTCCCGCTGCTCGTTTCGACAGATCTCGCAAAGCTCGGCTTCGGCGAACATCCGACATTCGCGGCAATGCCGGATGTTGGCTATCGCCGTCTGAATCGTCTGCGCCAGATGGATACCGCCCTCGGGCTCGTTCTGAAGCAGATGAAACGCCATACGCTGGGCGCTTTTCGCGCCCACGCCGGGCAGTACGCGGAAAGCGTCGATCAGCCGGGATAAAGCGGGAGCAAAGGCCATGGCGGTTTCGTGGTGCACATCGTCTGGGCCGAGGCCGCGATTATGCCGGAATGCGGCCTGCTTCTGGGGGCTTGTTGCTGCCGGCAGGTGCCGCAGCCCGGGCTGATCGGCATGACGAGGGGCGCGGCGGTGGCTGGCGCAGGGCTTCGGTCTGCGCGTCTGGACCGGCTCGCCGGGTGCGCGGGGCTCTGTCGGCTTACGGCCTGCGGCCTAAGCCGACCTACGCGCTTCGGCCGGGCTGTTGTTGTAGGTGGATTAAGCCGGAGGCGTCATCCGACATGGACGCCAGGCGCGAGGCCCGCGCGTTGCACGGGCCTCGATCGGCCGTCTAGAACGGCAGGCTCATGCCTTCCGGCAGTTCCATGCCGCCGGTCAGCTCGGACATTTTTTCCTTGCTTGCGGTCTCCACGTGTTGAACGGCGTCGTTGATTGCCGCGGCCACGAGATCCTCGAGGAACTCCGGGTCTTCTTCCAGCGCGGACGGGTCGATATGCACTTTTTTGACTTCGTGCTTTCCGGTCATCACGACCTTGACCAGGCCGGCGCCGGACTCACCCGTGATTTCCATCTGCGCCAACTCTTTCTGGGCTTCCTGCATCTTGCCCTGCATGGCCTGGGCCTGTTGCATCATTTTGCCGATGGAACCTTTCATTGATCGTCTCTTTGCTGCATCGCGCCCGGTGAGCGATGGGGTTTGATCGTTTCGGGACGCAGCCGGGCACCAAGCTGGCTGCGCAATTGCTGAATGATCGGGTCATTTTCGATGGATGCAACCGCGTCCTGCTGCCGCTTTTCGGCATTGGCCTCGATACGCTTGGCCGGCGTGTCGTGCAGCTCGTCCACCACGTTGATCTTGAGGTGCGGGGGCGCGGCCGTGCCCCAGGCATCCGACAGGGCCGATTGCAGCCGCTCGCGGGCATCCTCGGTAGCCAGAAACGCGTTCGCACGGGCCAGATCGAGCTCGATCAACGCGTTGTCGAGATGGCGGCATACGCCGTTGTTGGCAAGCTGGGCGGCGAACCCGCGAACATCGAGACGCGGAACGAGCGCGTGCCAATCCTCGGGGTGATCGCGGGTCGACGAAAAATCGAACGTGTCGCCTGTGGCCTCGGGCGCGTGCCCGGTGTCTGCCTCGGCCGCGTCCGCCGCCCGCGACGAATCGACAACCGCGATAGCCGGATCAAGCGGGCTTTGTTCCGGCGTGCCAACCGCCGTCACGGCGACCTCGTGGGTCGCCTGACGCTCCGCCTCGGGCTGCGCCTGTGCAGAACTCGTGTGCGCGGCGGCGACGGTCAGCCCGCCCTGTTGTCGCTGGGCCCCGCCGGCCGATTCGCGATCTGGGGAAGCCGGCGCAACCGGCGCCGGCACCTCCTCGGCCGCCGCGCGATTCGCCGGGGCTGGCGTCGCGGCTTCCTCCGCTGCTGGGGCGCTTTGCTCGTTAATCGCCGCAGGCCGTTCGGCAACCGCTGGCGCAAGGTCGGCCGGCGCTTGTGCAAACGGTTCCGACACGGCCACGGATGGCCCTGCGGCATCGGGCGTGACGGACTGCTCAGCGGGCGTGACCGTCGTCGACTCGTCTGATCCGCCGTCTTTTTTGCCCTGCAGCTGCGCGCGGGCGCGGGCCATCGCTTCGCGCGCGCTCTGCTTGCGATCCGCCGGGGCACCCTGTTCCGGCACCTCGGGCCCGCGCGCGACGGGCGCCGGCGAAGTGGTCGACGCGGGCACGGGGTTATCGCTGCATGCCGGGGCGAAAGCCAGCATACGTAATACCGACATCTTGACGCCGACCAACGGATCGGGCGCATTCGGCAAGTCGCGTATGCCGGCAACCGTAATGTCGTAGAACAACTGTGTGACACGCGGATCGAGGCGATCTGCCGAGGCCTGCCAACGCGCGCTTTCGTCATCGATTGCTTCGCCGACCACCTGCACTGTGGCGATGTGCTGCCAGGCGGTTGCGATCGCCTCGAGCAGGTATCGCATGTCGATGCCCTGGGCATAGAGCGATTCCAGCGCAATCAGGGCGGCGGTGGCTTGCGCGTCGATCACCGCGTCGATCAATTCGGCGACACGCGCTTCGCCAATCGTGCCGAGCATGTCGCGCACACCGTCGACGTCCAGATGACCGCCACCGAACGCAACGGCCTGATCCAACAACGACAGGCCGTCGCGCATACTGCCGTCGGCACCGCGGGCGAGCTCGGCCAGCGCTTCCTCGTCAGCCGACAACGACTCCGCGTCCACAATATGGCGCAGCCGATCGGCGATACGCGTTGCCGACAGACGTTTCAACGGAAATTGCAGACATCGCGAGAGGATGGTCACCGGGATCTTTTCCGGTTCGGTCGTCGCCAGCAGGAACTGAACGCGTGGCGGCGGCTCCTCGAGCGTCTTGAGCAGCGCATTGAAGGAATGCTTGGTCAGCATGTGCACCTCGTCGATGAGGTACACCTTGGTGCGGCCGCGCGTGGGTGCGTACTGCACGTTGTCCATCAGATCGCGGGTGTCGTCGACACCGGTACGCGACGCCGCATCGACTTCGATCAGGTCGACATAGCGGCCTTCGTCGATTTCGCGGCAGGTGGCGCAGGCCTCCTCGCCGACGCAGGGCGACGCGCTTACGCCGCGCTCGCAGTTCAGGCATTTGGCAATAATGCGCGCGAGTGTGGTCTTGCCCACGCCACGCGTACCGGAAAACAGCAGCGCGTGATGCAGCTTGTCGCCGTCAAGCGCGTGGGTAAGCGCGCGGACGACATGCTCCTGGCCCACGAGCTGATCGAAGCGGCGGGGCCGCCATGTTCGCGCCAGCGCTTGAAAACTCATGCGGAGAAACGTGACCTGACGTTACAGGACACTAGCGGCGCTTGCGTCATGAGGCGAACCATCCTGGAACGAATGCGGCTGATCTTCTCAACTATCGCGGCATGGCCCGGACGTTTCAAGCGGGAACGTCGGCCGCGTCAACAGCCAGGGCCCGCCCCTCACCCAGCGAAGGCCATCGCCCGCGCTGCCCGCGGGCAGATAAAGGTGGCGGCCCGCGCCAGCGACACCCCGGCGCCCGAGTCCGCCGCTACCGCTGCTCCCTTCCGGGCCTGACGGGGTTTACGGCATATCGTCGCGGGGGCACCGACGCGGGCCACCATTGCAAACGAGTGCTTCGGTTTTCGCGCCGACGCACTTTGTTGGCGGAGAGGGAGGGATTCGAACCCTCGGTACGGGGTTACCGCACACACGCTTTCCAGGCGTGCTCCTTCGACCGCTCGGACACCTCTCCTAAAACGGCTGCAGATTGTAACTGATACGTCGCCCTTGCGGGCGACCGGAGAGGGAGGGATTGTAAAAATCGCTTTTGGCGATTTTTATCCTCCGGACTCACAAGCCAAGCTTGCTCGCGTCAGCCGCTGTGCGGCTGGTCGAACCCTCGGTACGGGGTTACCGCACACACGCTTTCCAGGCGTGCTCCTTCGACCGCTCGGACACCTCTCCTAAA
>NZ_JBQDYE010000014.1:0-95903 GCF_052044155.1 Salinisphaera sp. SWV1 | reverse complement strand
CGATCTGGCGTGGCGCGCCGCGGCCGGCGGACAGGCGCGGCACCAGCCATAGCAGCAGGGGCGCACCCAGCGCCGCGGTGATGGCCCCGGTCGGGATCAGCGATGCCTGGCTGCCGGCGATGAGCTGCAGCAACAGGTCGGTGGCGGCCAGCAGCAGGGCGCCGAAGACCGGTGCCCAGAACAGGCGCGCCCCCAGCGTCCGCGCCCCGACCAGGCGTACGATCGCCGGCGCGGCCAGCCCGACGAAACCGATCACGCCCAGCGCCGATACAATGCTGGCGGTGATGAACACGGCAAGCCCGAGGCTGGCCAGACGCAGCCACGGCAACGAAACGCCGAGATTGCGGGCATTCACCTCGTCGAGATCGAGCACCGCGAGCGCCCGCACGAGCACACCGGCGCCCGCCGCCGCCAGCGCCAGCCGCGGCGCGAGATGCAGCGCATCCTGCCAGTTGTTCTGGGCCAGCGAGCCGGCCCCCCAGATCATCAGCCCGTGCAGTTTGTCCTGGTTGAACAGAATGAGTGCGAGGGAAGCCGCGCCGAGATACAGGTTGACCACCAGCCCGGCCAGTACCAGCACCGCGGGCGCGAGCCCGCGCCGCCAGGCCAGTGCGAACACCAGCGCCACCGCCAGCGCGCCGCCCACGAACGCGATCGCACCGCGGCCGTAGGTCAGCAACCCGGGCGCGAACAGTGTCGCCACCAGCAGCAGCACCTGGGCCCCGCTGGCCACGCCCAGCGTGGTCGGCGCCGCCAGCGGATTGCGCAGCGTCTGCTGCATGAGCACGCCGGCCAGCGCCAGCCCTGCGCCGCCGATCAGCGCCACCGTCAATCGCGGCAGCCAGCTGTCGTGCACCAGAATCTGGGTCATGTCGTCGGGATTCGGATGCACGAATCCGCCCGCCCAGTCGCTGCCGGCCACCGCGTGCAGCGCGGCCATGGCCAGGCCGGCCACGATCAGGGCCGCGCCCGCGCACAACCGGGCCGGGGCCATCGTCAGCACTTTCATGACGCCGCGTCCTGTGCTTGCGGCCAGCCCGGACCCGTCGCCGGTGCCGCGCGCAACGCGGCGGACACCTGCCGTGCGAAGCGGCTCGCCGACGGCAGCCCGCCGAAACTCCAGACGCCCGGGATATACACCACGGGCGCATTGCGCACCACGGGCAGACGCTGCCAGAGCCGGCTGGCGGCGATCTTGTCGGTCACCCCGACCGGCACCGGGCCCACCACCACGACCCGGCCGGTCTGGATGGCGGCCAGACGCGACAACGGCACCTCGGCCACGCCCCAGCGGGTGGTTGCGCCCCGCCAGGCGTTGGCCAGCCCCATGCGCTGCATCGTCGCCTGGATCAGGCTGCGCTGGCCGAACACCCGCACGTGCCGGGCATCCGAGAACTGGACCACCAGCAGCGGCGCGGTAGCGGCGGGCAGGCGTGCGGCCGCCTGGTGGATGCGCTGCTCGGTCCGCCGGATCAGGGCCCGTGCGGCATCCGGTCGATGCGCGATGCGCCCCAGTTTTTTCACCGCGGCCAGCGTGTTGTGCCACACGTCGCCGGGCCGGAAGTAGACATCCACGGTGCTCACCGGCGCCACCTGTTCGAGCCTGGGTTCGATTGCGGCATACAGCTTCGTGATGAGAATCCGGTCCGGGTCGAGCTGCGCCAACAATTCGAGATTGGGCTGCCCGCGCAGGCCGAGATTGCGCGTGGCCGGGGGCAGCGCCGGCGCGCCCACCCAGGTGGCGTACCCGGCGGTCTGGCCCACCGCGATCGGCGGCACGCCCATGGCGGTCAGATTCTGGGCGATGCCCCAGTCGAGGGTCGCCAGCCGCGGCGCGGCGTTCGCGTCAGCCGCGGTTGCGGTCGTCGTCATGCCGATGGCGAGCAGGCCAGCGAGCGCAAGGCGGGCGACCACCGCCGCCATCCGTCGGACGCCGGACAGCCCGGACCTCACTGAACGACGGCGATCGGGTGGTGGTCGGTCGGATGGGGCAGCACGCGCATGCGGATGCCGTAGATGGCCTCGAGCGTGGCGTCGTCCATGAGCTCGGCCGGCGTGCCCTGGGCCAGCAGGCGGCCGTCGCGCAGGGCCACCAGCTGATCGCAGTAGCGCGAGACCATGTTCACGTCATGCAGCACGATGATCACGCCGACGCCCAGATCGCGGCAGAGCCTGCGGATCAGCGACAGCGTGTCGACCTGATGCGCAATATCCAGCGCCGACAGCGGCTCGTCCAGCAACAGGAAACGACTGCCCTGGGCCAGCAGCATGGCCAGCCACACCCGCTGGCGCTCGCCGCCCGACAGGGTATCGACCATGCGATCGGCGAATTCGGCGGTATCGGTCATGGCCATGGCGCGCTCGATCTGGGCGTGGTCGTTCGACGACAGGCGGCCCAGCAAGCCGTGCCACGGATAGCGTCCGAAGGCGACCAGCTCGCGCACCGTGAGGCTCGCCGCGCTCGGCAGCTGCTGCGGCAGATAAGCCACGTTGCGGGCGAACTCGCGCTGGCCCCAGCTATCGACGGCGCGGCCGTTAAGGCATATCTCGCCGCAACTGGCGCACTGCTGGCGCGCCAGCAGCTTGAGCAGCGTCGACTTGCCCGAGCCGTTGTGGCCGATCAGCCCGTAAACCCGGCCCTCGTCGAAGCGCAGGCCCGACGCCGCCAACAGACAGCGCCCCCCGATCTCGAACCGGCAGGAATTGACTTCGAACATCGGCTTCTCCGACTGCGCGCATGGCCTACGTCGTGATTGGACGGACGCAGAATAATATTAATACGAATGATTATCAATAACGTGCATTGCATCGTGGCGGGTATCGCGCGCACCATATCGCTTATAATGCAAATGGTTCTCAGTTAAAATACATCCGTGCAGCTCACCGAACTCGCCAAGAATCGCCCGGCGCGCGTGGCCGCCATTCGCGACACGCGCAGCGATGACCCGATCGCTCAACGCTTGCGCGATCTGGGTTTCATCCCCGGCGAGCCGGTGCTGATCGTGGCGCGCGCGCCTTTTGGTGGCGACCCCCTGCTGGTGCGCATCGGCGGTACCCGCTTTGCGCTGCGCCGCATCGAGGCCGCCCGTATCACCGTCGAGCCCGAATCACCATGACTACCGCCGTCGCCCGCATCGCCATGGTCGGCAACCCCAACTGTGGCAAAACCGCCCTGTTCAACCGTCTGACCGGCAGCCGGCAGAAGGTGGCCAACTACGCGGGCGTCACGGTGGAGCGCAAGAGCGGACGCATGACCACCGGCGCCGGCCGCGAATTCGATGTGCTCGATCTGCCCGGCGCCTACAGCCTCGCGGCGGCCAGCCCCGACGAGGCGATCACGGCGTCGATCTGCGCCGGCACGCATGCCAGCGAGGCCGCACCCGATGTGATCGTGTGCGTGGCCGACGCGACCAACCTGCGGCTGCATCTGCGTTTCGTGCTGGAAGTCGCGCGCCTGGGCCGGCCCATGATCGTGGCCTTGAACATGATGGACGCGGCCCGCCGGCGCGGCATCGAGATCGATACCGAGCGCCTGGCCGCCGAACTCGGGGTGCCGGTGATCGAGACCGTGGCCGTGCATCGCGAGGGCGCGGCCGCCCTGATCGCGCATCTGGACGGTGCGCCGCCCGCGCCGCCGAACCCGCGCATCGAACACACCGACATCCATACCGCCGCGCGCGTGTTGATGGATACAACGGTTCGGCTGGCCCGGAGCGGGCCCACGATCGAGGACCGGATCGATGCCTGGACACTGCACCCGGTGGCCGGCCCCGCCATCCTCGCGATATTGATGTTCCTGATCTTCCAGGCCGTGTTCTCGTGGGCCACCCCCGTCATGGATGCGATCGATGCGGGCGTGACTGGCATCGGTGGCGCCGTGGCGAGCCTGTTGCCGGCCCATTCGGCCCTGCACAGCCTGGTCGCCGATGGCATCGTGGCCGGCGTCGGCGGCGTCCTGGTATTCCTGCCGCAGATCCTGATCCTGTTTCTGTTCATCCTCATGCTCGAGGAATCGGGCTATCTGCCGCGGGCCGCCTTTCTGCTGGACCGGCTGATGTTCAAGGTGGGCCTGACCGGCCGCGCCTTCATCCCGCTGCTGTCGAGTTTCGCCTGCGCCATACCCGGCATCATGGCCACGCGCAGCATGGCCGACTCGCGCGACCGGCTGGCCACGATTCTGGTCGCGCCGTTGATGACCTGCTCGGCCCGCCTGCCGGTCTACACGCTGCTGATCGCGGCCTTCATCCCGCATCGCAGCGTGTTGGGCCTGTTCAACCTGCAGGGCATCGTGCTGTTCGGCCTGTACGTGTTCGGTATCGTCGGCGCGATGGTCGTGGCGTTTGTCATGAAATATGTACGCCGTGACAGTTCCGACCATGCGCTGCTGATGGAATTGCCTGCCTACCGGATGCCCAACCCGCGCGATGTCGCGCTCGGTCTGTGGCAGCGTGCGCTGATCTTTCTCAAGCGGGTCGGCGGCATCATCTTCACGGTGACCGTGCTGCTGTGGTTTCTGGCCAGTTTCCCGCAGCCGCCGGCCGGCGCGACCGGGCCGGCGATCGAATACAGTGTGGTCGGATTCATCGGCCATTACCTGCACTACCTGCTGGCCCCACTGGGCTTCAACTGGCAGATCTGCGTGGCACTGGTGCCCGGCATGGCCGCCCGTGAGGTCGCGGTCTCGGCGCTGGGCACGGTGTACTCGATGTCGGGCAACACCGCCGGCATCAGCCATCAGCTCGGCGCGCTGATCGGCCAGCAATGGTCGTTGGCGACGGCGTTATCGCTTCTGGCGTGGTATGTATTCGCCCCGCAATGCATTTCGACGCTGGCCGTGATGCGGCGCGAAACCAATTCCTGGCGGGTGGTGTTCATTGCCCTGGGCTATCTGTTCGGCCTCGCGTATCTGGCCTCGCTGGCGACATATCAGATCGCGGCGGCCCTGGGCGGTGGTCTATGAGTGCGTTCGCGATCATTCAGGCGCTGCTGCTGGCGCTGGTGGGAGGCTTCTGTGTGCTGCAGGTCGCCCACCGGTTCGCCCCCCGGGCCACGCATCGGCTGCGCATGATCGCGGCCCACCATGTGGCACCGACGCCGGACGCCGCCGGCTGGCGGCAGGCGATCGCCCGCCGCCTGACGCCGGGGCTGCGGGCGCAAAGCAGTGGCTGCGACAGCGGCGGCTGCACCGCCTGCAGCGGCTGTGATCTCAAGGCCCGCCTGACCCGCTCGGAACGCTAGATCCCCGCCAGACATCGGCCCCATGCGGCCGGTATGGCCCTGCCCGTGCCACGCCGCGAGGCCCGGGCGGGCCTTGATTCCGGCCCCCCACGACACCAGTTATGTGCAATCGGAACCAATTGGAGATTGCGACATGATCGATCATCACGAAGCGCGTGCGGCTCAGCAGGACGGCGCCGCCCTCATCGATGTGCGCGAGCAGGATGAATGGGAGTCCGGTCATGTCGCCGGGGCGCTGTTTTATCCGGTCACGCGGATATCGAGCGACCCCGACGTGGATGTGGCCCCGGATACGCCGATCGTGACCTACTGCAAGGCGGGCGCCCGCGCCGAACGGGCCGCCGACGTGCTTCGCGCGGCCGGCTACACCGATGTGCGCGCGATGCGGGGCGGTTTCGCCGACTGGGCTGGCGCAGGATACCCGACGGAATAGGCTCGTCCCGCCCAGGCGTTGACGTCGCACGCGTTCACCCGGATATTGTGCGACTCTGACGGGTCGGACCTCCCGCCCGGGCGGCCCGATTCTCGCCGGCGGCCGATCGTGTGACCGACCGCTCCACCCGTTCATGTGCAAAGCGAGGTCCGATGCCTGCTGTCATTGACGCCATCGAATACATGCTGCCGGCGCGCACGGAATCGATCGAGGAGATCGCCGCGCGCTTCCCCAACTGGCCGCTGGAACGTATCGCCGAAAAAACCGGGATTCGTGCCCGGCACGTGGCCAGCGAAGACGAGTGTGCCTCGGATTTCGGCGTGGTCGCCGCCGAGCGCCTGTTCGACAAGACCGGGATCGACCGCGCCGAGATCGACTACCTGATTTTCACCACCCAGACGCCGGACTATCTGGCGCCGACCACGGCCTGTCTGGTCCAGCAACGCCTGGGGCTCAGCCAACACATCGGGGCACTCGACATCAACCTGGGCTGCTCGGGTTATATCTATGCGCTGGGCGTGGCCAAGGCGTTGATCGAGTCGGGACAGGCGAAACGGCTGTTGCTGATCACCGCCGATACCTACAGCAAGTTCGTGCACCCGGGCGACAAGAGCGTGCGCGCACTGTTCGGCGACGCGGCGGCCGCGACGCTGCTTACCGACCGTGCGGCCGAGGGCGATCCCAAGATCGGGCCCTTCGTCTATGGCACCGACGGCTCGGGCGCCAACGACCTGATCGTGCCGACCAGCGGCATGCGCCGCCGCGCCGCGCATAATCCGGCGCAGGAATACACGGACCGCCACGGCAACGTGCGCTCCGACCACAACATCTTCATGAACGGCCGTGCCGTGGTCGAATTCACGCTGCGCGAAGTGCCCAGGGCCGTCCACGAGACCTGCGAGAAGGCAGGGATCACGCTGGATGACGTCGATGCGGTCGTACCGCATCAGGCCAGCGCCATGGTGCTCGACGGCATCCGCTCACGGCTTAAGCTGCCGAAAGAGAAATTCGTGGTCTGCATGGAGGACATCGGCAACACGGTCTCCTGCAGCGTGCCGATCGCCTTGAAACGCGCCACGCTGTCCGGCCAGATCGGCCCCGGGGCGCTGGTCCTGCTGGTCGGCTTCGGTGTCGGGCTGTCCTGGGGCGCGACACTCGTGCGCCTGCCGTCGGATTTTCTGCTGAGCGAGCAGGACTGAGCGTTACCGCCGACGCCGGGCTGGATACGGCGCCCGGGCGACACGGCACGCGCAATGCCGTACCCGCGGATTCGCGGGTACAGGGCGGGGCACTACGGCACGAAGAAAATCCGGCATCGAGGCCGGATTTTTTCCGCCTGGCGGTCTAAGCCCACCGAGCGCGTAACCCGAAAAATCATCGATTCTTGTGCCGGGTTAGGGCCTCGACGGCGGCGCGCGCACCGTCGTTATGCAAACGTTCGAGCGAATCGGTATAGGCGGCGACGAAACGGTCGTCGTCGATCAGATCGCCGAACAATTCGCGGTTTTCGATGAATGCGGTCGGGTTGTCGCGGTTGTGCTGCGCGATGGCCTTGAGTTCATCGGCCAGGCGGTCGACGATCTCGATCGGCTCGCCGGCCTCGTCGACGCCCTCGGCATACCGTGCCCAGCTCGCCACGACAGCAGCGGAACGCTTGATCTCACCGCCCGCCGCGAGCTGTTCGCGAATCACCGGCAGCAGCCATTTCGGGATGCGATCCGACGACTCGGCGCACAGCCGGGCCAGCGTGTCGCGAATCTCGGGGTTGGAAAAACGCGCGATCAACGTGCGCTTGTAGTCCTCGAGATCCACGCCCGGCACGGGCGAGAGCGTCGGCTGTCCCTCGCAGGTCATGTAGTCCATCAGGAAATCAGCAAACAACGGGTCCTGACAGACTTCGTGCGCATAACGATAGCCGGCCAGGTAGCCGAAATAGGTCAGCGCCTGGTGACTGGCATTGAGCAGGCGCAGCTTCATCAGCTCATAGGGCATGACGTCGTCGACGATCTGTACCCCCACGTCCTCGTAGGGCGGGCGCCCCAGGTTGAAGTGGTCTTCCAGCACCCACTGCGTGAATGGCTCGCAGACCACGGGCCAGGCATCTTCAATACCGAAACGATCGCGTACTTCGGCCCGGTCGGCGTCGGTGGTGACCGGCGTGATGCGATCGACCATCGAGTTCGGGAACTGCACGTTGTCGTCGATCCAGGCGCCGAGATCGGCATCCTTGGCTTTGGCGTAGGCCGTGAACATCTTGCGCGCCACGTCGCCGTTGCCCTGGATGTTGTCGCAAGACATCAGCGTAAACGGCGTGATGCCCCGTTCACGCCGTCGGCGCAAGGCTTCGGTCACCAGACCAAAGGTCGTCTTCGGCATCGCGCCGTCGGCCAGATCGTGCTTGACGTCCGGGTTGTCGAAATTGAATTCGCCGGTGACGTGGTGGAAGTTGTAGCCGCCCTCGGTCACCGTCAACGACACGATGCGCGTGGTTTCGGCCGCCATGGTCTCGATCACGTCTTCCGGATCGTCTGGCGCGAACTTGTAGTCGACGATGGAACCGATCACGCGCGGCTCGTAGGTGCCGTCGGCATGCTTCAGAACCAGCGTATAAAGGCCGTCCTGGGCGGCCATGACGTCGGCCATGCGCTTGTCGCTCGGCATGACGCCGACGCCGCAGATGCCCCAGTCAAGTGCCTTGCCATCGTTCATCAGCGCATCGAGATACATCGCCTGGTGCGCGCGGTGAAAACCACCGACGCCAAAATGGACGATGCCGGTGGCGACCTGGCTGCGGTCGTAGCCTGGCCTGGGTATGGACGCGTCGATTGCGGCGAGCGCGGCGTTGTTCAATGCGGGCATGACAGTCTCCATCGGAGCGACACACCCTCCCCCGCGGGCGTGCCGGCATTCCGGGTCGTTTGAATTAATGGCCGTCGGCGACACCGGAATCGATGCCGATCAACGCGGCCTCGGATTCCGGATCGAACAGATACAGCTTGTCGGCAGCGCAGGTGAGCGTGACGTCGTCGCCCATGGCCACCTGCTGGTGCGGTTCGATCTGGGCGGTGAGCGTGCTCTCGCCCACCTTCACCTGGATCATGGTGAGCGAGCCCAGCGGTTCGACCACTTCGACACTGCCGGACAGGCGACATGACGCCGTATCACCAGTGGCCAGATGCAGATGCTCCGGCCGGATGCCAATGCGCACGCGCGAGCGCTCGCCCGCGGCATCGCCGCGGGCCGCGTCGAGGGTGAGCTCGAAGTCCGGGCCGGTGGCCCGGCCATCGCCGATCCCGGCATCGAGGAAATTCATCGACGGCGTGCCGATGAAGCCGGCCACGAACTCGTTCGACGGATGCTGGTAGAGGTTGTTGGGGGAATCGATCTGCTGGACGATGCCGTCCTTCATCACCGCAATCCGCTGGCCCATGGTCATGGCTTCGACCTGGTCGTGGGTGACGTAGAAGGTGGTCACGCCCAGCTTGCGGTGCAGTTTGACGATCTCGGCACGCATGTCGACGCGCAGCTTGGCGTCGAGGTTGGACAACGGCTCGTCCATCAAAAACACCTGCGGCTGGCGCACGATGGCCCGGCCCAGCGCCACACGCTGGCGCTGACCGCCAGACAGGGCCCGGGGTTTGCGATCCAGCAGGGCGGTGATGCCCAGTACTTCGGCCGCGTCGTCGACGCGCTTCTTGATGTCGGCCTTGTCGTATTTCTTGAGCTTGAGGGAGAAGGCCATGTTGTCGCGCACGGTCATGTGCGGGTACAGGGCATAGCTCTGAAACACCATGGCGATGTCGCGATCCTTGGGCGCCACGCCGGTGACATCGCGATCGCCGATCTTGATTTCGCCTTCGGTGTGTTCCTCCAGCCCGGCGATCATGCGCATGGTGGTGGTCTTGCCACAGCCCGACGGGCCCACCAACACCACGAATTCGCCGTCTTCGGTGACGAGGTTGAAGTCCTTCACCGCCAGGTCGTCCGAGCCCGGATAGCGCTTGCCGACGTTGTTGAGTTCTACGACTGCCATGGTTCTTCCTCTTTAACTTTCTGTCCGCAGATCGGTGCCGGTTGCCACTAATGAAACCAGGCATTTCTGTCCGCAGATCGACGCAGATTTACGCAGATGGGCTTGGCGATGATGGATGGGCTGGAGGCATCGCTGCCACCGCGGCCGGCGCCAGCCCGAGCGGGAAACGCCGAATCGCTACCGCCCTAACCTCCTGTCTTCAAATCTGCGAAATCAGCGTAATCTGCGGATGAATGCCTTCCTGTCTGTCTTCGATCTGCGTGCATCTGCGTCGATCTGCGGATGTGTCTTCGTCTTGGTTGTATTCGGATCTTTCGGTGGACCGCCTGCGTCAAACGACCTGCGGGGGTTACTTCACCGCCCCGAACGTCAGGCCGCGGACCATCTGTCGCTGGGCGAACCAGCCGAGCACCACGATCGGGGCGATCGACAGCACCGAGGCGGCCGACATCTTGGCCCAGAACATGCCTTCGGCGGACTTGAACGAGGCGATGAACACGGCCAGCGTGGCCGCATGCGAGTTGGTCATCGTGATCGACCAGAATGATTCGTTCCACGCCAGGATCAGTGCCAGAAGGCAGGTAGAGGCCAGACCGGGGGTGGCCAGCGGCAGGATCACCCGAATCATGGTCTGCATCATGCTTGCGCCGTCGATGTCGGCCGCCTCGACCAGATCCTTCGGGATGTCGCGGAAATAGGAATAGACCATCCAGATCATGATCGGCAGGTTCATGGCCGTATACAGCGCGATCAGGCCCCAGACGTTGTCCAGCAGGCCGATATTCTTGTAGACGAGAAAGATCGGGATCAGCACGCCGACCGCCGGAATGAACTTGGTCGAGACCATCCACACCAGCGTGAAATCGGTGCGCCTGGACGGATAGAACGCCATCGCATAGGCCGCCGGCACGGTCAGCACGAGCCCGATCAGGGTCGAGACCACCGAGGTAATGGCTGAATTCCAGGCGTAATGCCAATAGCCGCCGCCCTGGGAAAGCGCGGTTTCGAAACTCTGCAGTGTCGGCGTGAAGAACAGATGCGGCGTGACCGTGAACGCCTCCGCCTCGGTCTTGAAGGACGTCAGCAGCAGCCACGCGATCGGAAAGAACATCAGCAGTGCGACGACCCAGCCGAGCACGCCGAGCGCGATACCGCCCAACGACGGCTTGCTTGTTGCAGCACTCATCGGTTGTCTCCCGCGTTGAGATTGCCGGCCACGAACCGGATCAGGAATATGGCGAAGATATTGGCGAGAATGACCGCGCCGATCGCCGCCGCCGAAGACGTGCCGATGTCGTACTGGGCGAACGTGCCCTGGAAGATGTAGTACGGCAGGTTGGTCGTCGCCGTGCCGGGCCCGCCGCTGGTGGTGGTATAGATCTCGGCGAACGAGGTCAGAAAGAAGATCGACTCCAGCATCACCACCACGTAAAGCACCTGGCCCAGATGCGGAATCACGATGTGCCGGAACTCATGCCACTTGTTGGCACCGTCCAGCCGCACGGCCTCGAGTTGATCCTCGGGCAGGGATTGCAGCCCGGTCAGCAGCACCAGCATCGCGAACGGCGTCCATTCCCAGCTGATCATGATGATGATCGAGGTCAGCGGCAGATGCGCGAGCCAGTCGATCGGCGTGGCCCCGAACTGTCGGAACAGCCAGGCCAGCAGGCCGAAGGTCGGATGAAAGAGCATGTTCTTCCAGATCAGGCCGGTTACCACCGGCATGACGAAGAACGGGGCCACGGCGAGCGTACGCGCCACGCCACGGCCGAAGAAATTGCGGTGGAACAGCAAGGCGAAGGCAAGCCCCAGGCCGACCGTGACGATCAGCGAGCACACCACGATCAACAGCGTCACCCGGAGGGCGCTCCAGAACGTCGGGTCGGTCAACAGAATGCTGTAATTGGTGATGCCTGCCCACCCGGTCATTGTGGGCATCATCAGGTTGTAGTTGCGAAACGAGTAGTACAGCGTCATGCCCAGCGGCACGATCATCCACACCAGCAGGAAGATCACGGCCGGAGCCAGCAACCATTTTGCCGGCGCACGCTTCGCCTTTTCGCGTTTGGCGGCGTCTGCGGCTGGGGTTTGGGTTGTCACGGATGCCACGAGTCAAACGTCCTCATCGGGATGGCCGGGTTGAACGACAGTGGCCGGACGGATCATTCGATCCGCCCGGCCTTGCGCGCAACCGGCCTTACTTCTTGGGGTAACCGGCTTGCTTCATCATGCGCTTGGTGACCGAGTTGGCCTGCGCCAGCCCCTGGTCGACACTGCTCTGGCCCGCCACGATCCCGGCCATGATCTGGCCGACGCGGGTACCGATCGCCTGGAACGGCGGGATGTCCACAAACTGGATGCCCGTGTACGGCACCGGCTTGGAGCTCGGGTCCTGCGGATCGGCGGTCTGGATCGCGTTGAGCACCAGCGACGCGAACGGCGCCACCTTCTGGTACTCGGGGTTTTTGTAGGTGGACTTGCGCGTACCCGGCGGCACCGAAACCCAGCCCTTCTTCTGGCCGACGAGATCGACGTACTTCTTGGATGTCGCCCACTCGATGAAGGTCTTGGCGGCCTGCTGGTGATTCGAGGACTTCGGCACGGCCAGCGCCCAGCTATACAGCCAATGACTGCCCTTCTTGGTGGTCGCATAAGGCGAGTGCGCAAAGCCGACGTCCTTGGCCACCTTGGAGTTGGCCGGGTCCGACAGATAACCGGCGGCCACGGTGGAATCCACCCACATGGCGCACTGGCCATTGGCGAACAGCGTCTCGTTCTCGGTGAAACCGTTCGAGGTCACGCCGGGTGGGCCGTATTGCGTCACCAGTTTCTTGTATTCGGTGGCGGCTTTCTTCCAGGCGGCGGAAGTCAGCTGCGGCTTCCACTGCATGTTGAACCAGCGACCGCCATAGGAATTCACCATGGTGGAGAACAACGCCATGTTCTCGCCCCAGCCCGGCAGACCGCGCAGGCAGATGCCATAAGTGTTGTTCTTGGGATCGTTCAGCTTCTTGGCGAAGTGCTCGATCTGCGACCACTTCGGGTGCTCGGGCATGGTCAGCCCGGCCTTCTTGAACAGGTCCTTGCGATAGTAGGTCATCGAGGACTCGGCATAGAACGGCATCGCATAGAGCTTGCCGTTGGCCGACAGGGCCTTCTTGACGGTGGGGATCATATCCTTTTCGTCATAGGAGGCGGGCACGTTGTTGAACGGCACCAGCCAGCCGTTCTTGGCCCAGATCGGCACCTCGTAATTGCTGATCATGAGCGCGTCGTACTGGCCGGCATTGGTGGCAATGTCGGTGGTCATCTTCTGACGCACTTCGTTTTCCGGCAGCGTGACGAAGTTGACCTTGATGTTCGGGTGCGACTTCTCGAACACCGGCGCCAACTTCTCCATGGTCTGCATATCGGGATTGTTTACGGTGGCGATCGTGATCTGCGTTGCCGCCTGGGCCGCAGTCACGCCGCTGGCGCCGAGCACCAGGCCGGCAACCAGAAACTTCATTTTCATGATGGAGCATCTCCTCGTTGTCTTGGATAGACCAGCGGGCCCCCAAGGGCGCCCTTGCGCAGAGGCCGAAACACCGACTTCTGCAATATTGTTCTCATCATGAAAATTAATTCGCCCCCCGCGCAATTCGCCTTTAATCGAATACGCCGGGAATTGACCGCAGCGCCTGGGCGCACGGGCGCGCCGCGCGGGCTCGGTCGGGCCCGCGCGGCGCTGGATCGGGGAATGAAGCGCAACGGCCATGCCGTCGGCGCGGGCGCGTCAGGCGTGGGCGGCGATGAACGCGTCGAGCTGCTCGCGTGTCGACGTCCCTTCCATGGCGCCCTGCCGGGATACGGCGCTCGCACCGGCCGCGTTGGCATAGACCAGCGCATCGGCCGCCGCCATGCCCTGGCTACGCAGTGTGCAGAACGTCGCGCCGAAGGAATCGCCGGCGCCCGTGGGGTCGACTTCCTCGACCTTGAAGCCGGGGAGTTCGCGCATGCCGCTGCTGTCGTAGTAACGACAGCCCTCGCCGCCCCGCTTGAGTACGACCTCGCCGACGCCGAGCTCGAAGGCACGCGCGACGGCGTCATCCTCGGCCGCGCGGTCCACAAGTACGTTCAGCTCGTCGTCGCTCGGCAGCAGAATGTCGGTCGACGACAGCAGGCCGGTCAGCGCCTCGCGCACACCGGGCCGGTCGAGCATTTCCTTGCGCACGTTCGGATCGAACGAGATGCGTCCGCCGGCGACCCTGACGCGCTCGATCGCGGTACGCGCGAGCTCGATCATGTGTTCGGAGAACAACGCCGTGCCGGCGACATGAAACAGCTTGCAACCATCCAGCACTGACGCGAACTGCCCCTCGGCAATCCGCGCGCAGGCCCCGTTGGCGATATTGAAGATGAAATCCCGCGAGCCGTCGTCGTAATAGGTCACGAACGCACTCGCGGTGGTCTCGTCCGCCAGCGTGGCGATCGACGACGTATCCACGCCATCAGCCTCGAGGCGCTGGATGAGCATGCGCCCGAAGGCGTCATCGCCCACCGCGCTGACCAGGGCCGCGGTCGAGCCGAGCTTGGCCGCCTGGTCGATGAAGATGGCCGGCGCACCGCCCGGGTAAGGGCCGGCGAATTGCCCGGCCTCGCCGAGGCTCTGATTCACGCGGGTGGCCATGAATTCAGCGAGCACCTCGCCGAAGGTCACGATATCGGTCATTGGCAAATGCGGTCTGTGGCTGGAGGCGCTCAGGCGGGCGGTGGGCCGGCGCTCCGCGCGACAGTGTGCGCGGAGCGCCGCAGCGCTTTACAGAATCGACTGCCCCGTCGCCTTCCAGTCGGAGACGAACTTCTCGAGACCGCTGTCGGTCAGCGGATGCTTGAACATCTGATGCAGCACCGCCGGCGGCACGGTGACCACGTCGGCGCCGGCCAGCGCCGCCTGCACCACGTGCTGCGCGCCGCGCACGGAAGCGGCCAGCACCTGGGTGTTGATGCGATCGTAGCTGCTATAGATCGTGTTGATGTCACGAATCAGCTGCATGCCTTCCTGACCGATGTCGTCCAGACGGCCGATGAACGGCGATACATAGGTCGCACCGATCTTGGCGGCCAACAGCGCCTGCGCGGCGGAGAAGCATAGCGTGACGTTGATTTGTTGACCGTTGTCGACCAGATTCTTGCCGACCTTGAGGCCAGCCGGCGTCAGCGGCACCTTCACGCAGACATTGTCGGCGATGGTGGCGAGCTTCTCGCCTTCCTTCATCATCGTCTCGTAGTCGGTGGCGGCCACTTCCGCACTTACCGGGCCATCGACGATCTTGCAGATTTCGGTGATGGTCTCGATGAAGTCCTTGCCGGCCTTGTTGATCAGGCTGGGGTTGGTGGTCACGCCATCGAGCATGCCCATGTCGGCAAGTTCGCGGATTTCGTCCACGTTGGCGGTATCGACGAAGAATTTCATGCTGGATCCTTTGCTGATTTATCGAGCCGAGGCGCGCACGGAGTATGTGCGCCTAGTGTATGGTTTCGGCCAGAATAACCGGTTTGGGCCTGGGCCTTCAGCATAATGCCATCATCGCCCGTGCCAAACATGGCAAGTTAACGCAAACTCGTGCACGAGGAGAATGCCCCAATGGTCGGCGACGCGCGCAAACTTTTCATTGGTCTCGACATCGGCACCAGCAGCGCCAAGGGCGTGCTGGTCGACGAGGCCGGCCGGGTCATCGCCCGTGCCTCGGGCGACTACCCCCTGCTCGTGCCGCGTCCGGGCTGGACCGAACAGGACCCGCAGGCCTGGTGGGCCGCGGCCGAAACCGTCTTGCACACGCTCGTCGCCAACGCGCAAGCCCCGATCGAAGCGATCGGCCTTACCGGGCAAATGCACGGCGCGGTCTTTCTCGACACCGAAGGCGCGGTCATCCGGCCGGCCATTCTCTGGAACGACCAGCGCACCGGCGACGCGTGCGAGGCGATAGAACGGGATGTGGGCAGCGCGAATCTGCGCCGCATCACCGGCAATCCGGCCCTGACCGGCTTCCAGGCGCCCAAGATTCTGTGGCTGCGCGATAACGAGCCCGAGCATTACGCGCGGCTGGCCCATGTGCTCCTGCCCAAGGACTATATCCGCTATCGGCTATCCGGCGCGTTCGCGACCGATGTCTCCGACGCCGCCGGCACCCTGTTGCTGGATCTGCAGGCACGCGATTGGTCCGACGACGTGCTGTCCGCGCTCGACATCCCGCGCGCGTGGCTGCCGCAGGTCTTCGAAAGCCCCGAGGTAACCGCCCGGGTTTCGGCGACCGGCGCCGACACGACCGGGCTGGCCGCCGGCACGCCGATCGTCGCCGGGGCCGGCGACAACGCGGCGGCGGCGGTGGGCGGCGGCATCGTCAAGACCGGGGTCGCCTTCGTATCGATCGGTACCTCGGGCGTGGTCTTCGCGCATAGCGAATCGGCGACACCGGACACCAGCGGCGAACTGCATTGCTTCTGTCATGCGGTGCCGGGCGCCTATCACCTGATGGGCGTCTCGCTGGCCTCGGGCGGCAGCCTGCAGTGGTTCGCCGATCGTATCGCCAGCGATGAAGCCGCGGTCGCCCAGCGCCTGGGGCGCAACCTGCATGAGTTGCTCGCAGCCGAAGCCGATACCGTCCCCCCGGGCGCGGACGACCTGTATTTCCTGCCCTATCTCGCCGGCGAGCGCACACCACACATGGACCCGAACGCGCGCGGCGCGTGGATCGGCCTGACGCTGTCGCACGACCGGCGACACATGGTGCGCGCCATCCTCGAAGGCGTGGCGTTCTCGCTGCGCGACTCCCTGGTTCGCATCGAGGCCCAGGGCGTGATGCCCGACAAGCTCATCCTGGGCGGCGGCGGCGCGCATAGCGACGTCTGGCGCCGTATTCTCGCCGCCGTGCTGAACAAGCCCGTCGCGGTGCAGCAGGACCAGGAAGGGCCGGCCTACGGCGCCACCGTGCTGGCGGCCGTTGGCGCGGGCGTACACGCGAATGTGGATGCCGCGGTCGCCGCCATGGTCTCGGCGCCCGAGCACTTCGAAGCGCCCGATGCCGCACTGGTGGCTGAATACGCGCCGCGCTACGCACGCTTTACCCGCCTTTATCCGGCGCTGCGCGATATCGACTGAGGCCAGCGATCGCACACGACCGGGCGATCGGACGGGGCGGAAACACGCCCCGGATTGGCAGAATATTCAGCGCGCCGATGAACACGGGGCGTCAACAAGGCCCGTTGACCGGCGGCGCAATATAGCGCGGCGCAAGCAGGCGACCCATGGCTGTTGCGGCCGTCCGCCTTGCGTCAATTCCTCATGGCCCTGGCGCCTTGGCGCCGGGCCGGGCGCAGCGCGCCTGTGCGAGCCACCCGAACTGCAGGCCGACGACCGCCATGCCGAACGAACCTGTGCGCATGTCAGCCCCGTCGCAGACGGCGTGCCCGGCTACTGACCGGCGCGCGGACCAACGGCCGGCCAGCCCAAGCCGAAGGCCGGCCATGCCGCGGATCAGCCTCCGCCCATCATCGTCCGCATTTCGAGGCTGTACATCAGCCAGAGCGTACCGCCGACCAGAATCGCCAGAATCACGATACAGAAAGCACCCGATCCGGCGTTCCAGGCATGCTCCTCGGAGAAGTCCAGATGCAGGAAGAAATACAGATGCACCAGTATCTGCACCACGGCCGCTGCCGCAATGAGAATCAGCGTGGCACCCGCTGACAGCCAACCGAAAGCCACCGCGCCGAAGGGAATCGCCGTGAGGATCAATGCAAGAACGAAACCGGTCAGATAGGTCTTGAGATTCAGACCGCCGAGTCGAATGTCATGGCTGGACGTGCTCATTGCATGAACCCCGAAAGATAGACCGTCGAGAACACCGCGATCCACACGATGTCCAGGAAATGCCAGAACAGCGCCAGACGCAACAGCCGCGAAGCCACCGGCGCCGTTACCCCCTTGATTGCCACCTGCCCGATCATGACCGCGATCCAGATCAGGCCGAAGGTCACGTGCGTACCGTGCGTACCGACCAGCGTGAAGAACGCCGACAGGAAGGCGCTGCTCCATGGGCCGGCCCCTTCCGCGACCAGTCCCAGGAACTCGCGCACTTCGAGCCCCACGAACAGGGCGCCGAATACGAAGGTAATCAGCAACCACAGCAATACCTGCGACTTGCGCCGGGCGTGCACGGACAGCAGCGCCATACCAAAGGTGATGCTGGAAAACAGCAGCGCCATCGTCTCGAAGAAGACATCGCGCAACTCGAACAGATCGCGACCCGAGGGACCGCCGTTGTAGTGATCGGATACGGTCACGAACATCGTGAACAGCATCGAGAAGATGATCACGTCGCTCATGAGATACACCCAGAACCCGAAGTTCACCAAGGTGTTCGGGCTGGATGCCGCTTGAACGTCGTTGGCGCCGGCGGCATGACTCGTCATAGTTGTTCCAAATCGCTCACGAAAACCTGAAAAGACAGGGGCTGCGGCGCGGCCCTAGGCGACGCCGGCTTCCTGCAACTTGCGATAGCGCTCGTTCTCGACGCGCTCCACCTCGGCCGCCGGGATGATGAACCCGACGTCATCCTGGCAACCGCGAATGATCACGGTCGCCAGCATGCCCAGCGCCGAGGCAATGCCCAGCCACCAGATATGCCAGATCAGCCCGAAGCCGAAGAAGAACGACAACGCACCGATAAGGAAGCCGGCCACGGTGTTCTTGGGCATGTGGATATCGTCGTACTGCGCCGGCCGCTTGTAGGCCTGACCGGCCTCCTTCATGGCGGTGAAGGCATCACGCCCTTCCACGCGGGGAATCACCGCGAAGTTGTATTCCGGCGGCGGCGAGGACAGCGACCATTCCAGCGTCCGCCCGTTCCAGGGATCGCCGGTCACGTCACGCAGCTGTTCGCGATTACGCACGCTCACGATCAACTGAATGACCATGCTGACCACACCGAACAGCACGACCAGAGCCCCGATGGCGGCCACGATGAGAAACGGCTGCCAGGCCGGGTCGTCGTAGGTGACCATTCGGCGCGGCATCCCCATCAGGCCCAACACGTACAACGGCATGAAGGCGAGATAGAAGCCGATGGTCCAGCCCCAGAAGGAACGCCGGCCCCATTTTTCGTCCAGCCGGAAGCCGAAGGCCTTCGGGAACCAGTAGTGGTAACCGGCGAACAGACCGAACAGCATTCCCGGGATCAGCACGTTGTGAAAGTGCGCCACCAGGAACAGGCTGTTATGCATCTTGAAGTCGATGCCGGGGATGGCCAGCATCACACCCGTCATGCCGCCGATAGTGAAGGTGATGATGAAACTCAACGTCCACAGGATCGGCAGGTTGAACGAGATCCGTCCGCGGAACATCGTGAACAGCCAGTTGTAGATCTTCACCCCGGTGGGCACGCCGATGACCATGGTCGCGATCGCGAAGATGGAGTTGCGCGTGGCGTCCTGGCCCATGGTGAAGAAGTGATGCACCCAGACCGTGAACGACAGCAGCGCGATCACGATGGTCGCCCCGACCAGCGATTTGTAGCCGAACACGCGTTTGTTGGAGTAGGTCGCGACCACTTCCGAGAACACCCCGAAGGCCGGCAGAACCAGAATGTACACCTCCGGATGACCCCACACCCAGAACATGTTCACGTACATCATCTGGTTGCCGCCGCCGCCCGACGTGAAGAAGTGCGTGCCGACGTAGCGATCCAGCGTGAGTAGCGCCAGCACCACGGTCAGCGCCGGGAAGGCCAGCACCATCAGGATATTGGTGCAGAGCGTGGTCCAGGTGAAGATCGGCATGCGCATGAACGTCATGCCCGGCGCACGCTCCTTGATGATAGTGACGAAAAAGTTGATGCCGGTCAGGGTGGTACCGATACCCGAAATCTGCAATGCCCAGATCCAGTAGTCCACGCCGACGCTCGGGCTGGCCGACAACTCCGAATACGGCGCGTACCCGGTCCAGCCTGCTTCCGAGAACTGACCGATCGCCAGCGATGCCATCACCAGCAGGCCAGCCGAGGCGGTCAGCCACAGGCTGATCGAGTTGACGTACGGAAAGGCGACATCGCGCGCACCAATCTGCGTCGGCACCGCGATATTCATCAGACCGATCAGGAACGGCATGCCCACGAAGAAGATCATCATGGTGCCGTGGCCGGTGAACAGCTCCGCGAAGTGCCCGGCCGGCAGATAACCGGACATGCCGGGGCCGGCGAAGGCCTGCTGGGCACGCATCATCAGCGCGTCGACGAAGCCGCGCAGCAAGAAGACGAAGGCGATGATGATGTACATCACGCCGATCTTCTTGTGGTCGACCGAAGTCAGCCACTCCTTGTAGAGATACTTCCATTGACCGAAGTAGGTCACCCCGGCGATGACCGACAGCCCGACCACCGCCATGAGGATGTCGGCACTGAAGATGATCGCGTTGTCGTAGGGGATCGCGTGGATCGTGAGCTTGCCAAAAATATCCATGGTGTTATCTCGCGGGTATCGCCAGGCCGGCGCGCGCTACTCGTGCGCCGCCGTCGGCGTGAGCTCAGCCTTCATGTCCGGCTTCATACCCGGGCTCTTCGCCGGGTGGAACTGGCCGATTACATCGGCGAACAGTCCGGACGAGACCGGCGCAAAGTAGATCGGGTTCTTGACCACGCTGGGCTGCGCGAACTGCTTGAACGTGCTCATATCCAGTGGTTTTCCCTGGGAACGGACCTTATCCAGCCATTGCTTGTAGTTCCGTTCGGTCATGGCCCGGGCGACAAAGCGGTTCTTGGCGAAACCGTGGCCGTTGTACTGGTAATTGCCACCGGCGAAGTCGCCGGTCTTGTGCGACATCAGATGCAGCTGGGTCTGCATGCCCGACATGGCGAAGATTTGCGTGCCCATGCGCTGGATCATGAACGCATTCATCACCGAGTTGGACGTCAGCCGAATGTTGAGCGGCACGTCCTTCGGGAAGGCGAACTCATTGACCGAGGCCACATGCTGGTCGGGATAGATGAACAGCCACTTCCAGTCCGTGGCCACGGCCTCGATCGTGATCGGCTTGGCGTCCGATTTGATGGCCTTGTACGGATCGAGGTCGTGGGTGGAGATCCAGGTCATCACCGACAGGATGATGAGGATCACCACCGGGCCGCCCCAGACGAAGATCTCGATCAACCAGGAATGGTCCCAGTCGGGCGAATATCTGGAATCGGTATTGGACTTGCGATAACGCCAGGCGATGCCGAACGTGAGCGCCACGATCGGAATCAGCACGAACATCATCAGCACGATCGTGAACAGCGTGATGTCGCGTTCGGTCTGGCCGACCGGGCCGACCGGCATCATGGTACTCAGGCTTGTACCACAGCCGCTGATCAGCAAAAGCAGAGCGGCGGCGGATACCCCCGAGGAAAAGCGAAAAATCTTGCCTAGCATTGCGTTATAAGCCCTGGAGTCGAACCGGACCGGGCACTCGCGGGTCAGGCCCGCCGGCCAAATCACGTATAAACGGCTTGGCCGGAACCCCATACCGACCATGACTCTGGCGCGGGCTGGCTATGCAGCCCGCGTTTAGGCGAAAAATACATCCGCCCGCCCACGCGGTCAATCTTCAACCAAAGTAGTATTCAGCGCGGTTTACGTCACTTTAAGCCGCAAACGAAACGAAACATAAACCTGTAGAAACATATGCTTTCCGAATCGGGCGGGCGAATCGGACGGCCCCGCCGCCGATCCAGCGCCCGGAAAAAATTTATCGCGCAATCGAGGTACGCTGGGGCCGGCGGCAGCATTTCATCGACCTTGTCCGGCGTACCCGCGTCGGCATGGCCGGCCGCTTGCGCCCTTTCGTTTTCATCCGAGTCCGTTTGATGCCGTTCGACGTGTCGCCGATCCGATCCCTGTTGTTGTCGCTGCTGGTGGCGCTCGCCTGCGTGGCGACGCCGGCCGCCGCCCAAGGTCTGGGCCTGGGGCTCGGGCACGCGCCCCAGGCCCAGACCCAGCCCCAGAACAAGCCCGACGCCAAGCAGTTGAACGCCTCGCTCGACAACATCATCAGCACGCTGGAGAACGACAACAAGCGGGCCGCGCTGGTCAAGCAGCTCAAGCAGCTGCGCGCCTCGACCCGGGCGGCGGCCAAGCACGAAAACCCGATTACCGGCGCCCATGGCGGCCTGCTCGGCGCTCTTTCGGATTCCATCAGCAATCTCAGCAAACAGGCCAGGGGCGGCGAGTCGCCCCTGGATATCTGGCGACGCAATGCACGCCAGGCGGCCACCAACGTCCGTGAATTGTTCGTCGGCGCGCGCCGGCAGGCCCTGGTGAGCAACATCGCCGAAATTGCATTCGGCCTGTCCATGCTCACGAGCGCCCTGGTGGTCATGACCCTCGCCGGGCGCAGTCTATTCGTGCGCCGAGGCTGGCCGATCAAGCTGCCGCCGGAGCCAAGACCCTGGATGCTGCTGGCCCACTTCTGTCGCCGGGTAACGCCCTGGGTCGTCACGTTCGCGGCACTGCTGGCGGTGATCCATCTGGTCCAGCCCGCGGCGCCGGCCAGCGCCACCTTGCTTGTCATAGCCTACGTCGGCCTGTGCGGGCGCTTGCTTTCGACCGTCTTCGATGTCGTGATCGCCCTGTTCACCCGCGGCCATCGTCGTGTGGCGGTGTCCATCCTGCACGACAAGGCCCTCGGGCCGCTGTTTTTCATCGGCGCCCTGGTCGCCTTCGGCGATGCGGTCAACAGCGCCCGCCTTTCGGACCTGCTGGGCGCCAGCCTCGCGGACTGGCTATCCGTGGTGGCCAACATGCTCGCGGGATTGTCCAGCGGCGCCCTGATCCTGCGCATCCGGCGTCCGGTGGAGCACCTGATTCGCAACCGTTCGCTGGCCAACCGACGCGATCGCGGCGGTTTGCGGGAACTGGTGTCGATCAGCGCCCAGCTCTGGCACGTGCCCGCCCTGCTGCTGATCACCGCGTCGCTCGCCGCCATTTTCCTCACTGGCGGGCAGGCACACGCGGCCTTTGCGCGCGCCATGATCTGCACGGTTCTACTGGTGCTGACCCTGGTAACCACCGGCATCATCCGGCGCCAGCATGAGCGGGCCGCGCGGCGACCGCGCAAGACCCCCTATGCCGGGCGGTTCCGCAATTTCGGCTTCACGCTGGCACATGGCATTGCCTGGCTGGCCTTCGCCGAATTGTCGGTCCGGGTGTGGGGTTTTTCGTTGTTCGGCATCGGCGAACACGGAGCGGTCAGCGGCGAAATCGGTCGGGCCCTGCTGGGGGTCGGGCTGACGATCGTGCTTGCCTGGCTGATCTGGATCGTGGTCGACACCGCCATCCATCGTGCGCTGCATGGCCGTGGTGCGCACGGTCGCCGACGCAATACCAATCGCGCGCAAACCATCACGCCGATGATCCGCAACCTGGCGTTATTCGTGATCATTATCGTGGCCGGCATCGTCGGGCTGGCCAACCTCGGCGTGAATGTCACGCCGCTACTCGCCGGTGCCGGTGTAATCGGCATCGCGCTCGGCTTCGGTGCCCAGAGCCTGGTGGCCGATCTGATCACCGGCATCTTCATCCTGATCGAGGATTCGCTGGCGGTCGGCGATTTCGTCGAAATCAACGGGTTCATGGGCACGGTCGAGGGGCTGAATCTACGCGCCGTACGCCTGCGCGATCTCGATGGCGTCGTGCATATCACGACGTTCTCCCACATCGACGCGATTCACAACATGTCGCGCCAGTTCGGCATCGCCCTGATCAAAATCCGCATTCCGCACGACCTGCGCATCGACGACGCCATCGAGCTGATGCGGCGCACGGCGTCCGACCTGCATCGCGACCCGTTCATGCGCGGGCTGATCCGTTCGCATCTGGAGATGCAGGGCATTCACGAGTTCGATAACGGCTGCCCGATCCTGCGCATGCGCCTGCGTACCGCGCCGGAATATCAATGGGACGTATCCCGTGCCTTCAACCTCGCGTTGAAACGCCGGATGGAAAGCGAATACATCAATCTCGGCGCCCCGCGCATGAGCGTTTCCATGGAAGCCGGCGGCGGCGCACGCTATGACAAGCGCGGCAAGACCGGCGAAGACGAGCCGAGCGCCACCGTGGACTGGCCGATGGACAACCAGGCCTCGCCATCGCCCGACCCGGGTTGACGCCCCGGTCGCGGGCCGCGGCGCCCCCGGCAGGCCAAAAGACGGGGCCCGAAGGCCCCGCTCCTGACCGCGGCGGTCGAAGTCACCGCGGGTCCAACACCCGGTCCAGACCAGGGCCTGTTGCCGTCTCGTGCGAGTCCGCGCCAAGCGCTGTTTTGCGGCAAGACGAGGCGTAGTGCGCGCCGTGCAGTCACTCTGCACAAGCGGGCTACAACGCTGGATTGCCGCAAAACAGCGCTTGTCCCGAAGGGTTGGGCCGCAAATCGCGCTCGGCGGCGTTGCAAGTCTTGATCGTGGCACGCCACGATCAGCGACTCGCGCCTTGCCGAACACGATTTGCGGTCTCCAACGCGGCGCTCGCACGAGGCGGCAACAGGCCCTAGCCAAACTGGTTCATGGTGTTGTGCGCCCCTCCCGCCTTGAGCGCGTTCTCGCGGGAGAAGAACTCCTTGTGATCGTCGCCGATGTTGGAACCGGCCATGTCCTGATGCCTGACGGTCGCAATGCCATCGCGGATCTCGACCCGCTGCACATCGCGCACGTAAGCCAGCATGCCGTCGTCGCCGAAATAATGACGGGCCAGCTGGTCGGTGGACAACGCCGTCGTGTGATATGTCGGCAGCGTGATCAGGTGATGGAACACACCGGCGTGCCGTGCGGCATCGCGCTGGAAGTTCCGGGTCCACTCGTCGGCCACCCGGGCCAGCTCGGTGGCATCGTACTCGGCGGCCATCAACTGGGCGCGATCGTAGGCCGACACATCCCTGCCTTCATCGGCCCATGCGTCATAGACCTGCTGACGGAAGTTCAGCGTCCAGTTGAACGACGGGCTGTTGTTGTAGACCAGCTTGGCGTCGGGCACTTCTTCGCGAATACGATTCACCATGCCCCCGATGTGGTCCACATTCGGCGTGGAGGTCTCGATCCAGAGCAGGTCGGCACCGTTTTTCAGGCTGGTGATGCAATCCAGCACCACGCGGTCCTCGCCGGTGCCCTTCTTGAACTCGAACAGACCCGAAGCCAGGCGCTTGAGGCGCACCAGCTTGCCGTTCTGCTTGATCACCACATCCGATGCGTTGATCTCGGACGGGTCGGTGATCTCCTCGCCGTCGAGATAACTGTTGTACTGATCGCCCAGATCGCCCGGCGCCTGCGACACCGCGATCTGCTGGCTCAGGCCCGCACCCAGCGAGTCCGTGCGCGCGACGATCACGCCGTCGTCCACACCGAGTTCCAGGAACGCGTAGCGCACGGCGTTGATCTTGGCCAGGAACGCCGCATGCGGCACCGTCACCTTGCCGTCCTGATGACCGCACTGCTTGACGTCCGAGACCTGATTCTCGATCTGGATCGCACAGGCCCCGGCCTCGATCATCTTCTTGGCCAGCAGATAGGTCGCCTCCTCGTTGCCGAAACCGGCGTCGATGTCGGCGATGATCGGGATGACATGGGTTTCGAAGTTGTCGATCCGGCTCTGGGCCTTCTTCGCCGCCACCTCATCGCCGGCCTCGCGGGCGGCTTCGAGTTCGCGGAAATAATGGTTGAGCTCCCAGGCATCCGCCTGCTTCAGGAAGGTATACAGCTCCTCGATGAGCGCCGGCACCGCCGTCTTTTCGTGCATCGACTGGTCCGGCAACGGGCCGAATTCACTGCGCAACGCGGCCACCATCCAGCCGGACAGGTACAGATACCTGCCCTTCAGACTGCCGAAATGCTTCTTGATCGAGATCGCTTTCTGTTGGCCGACGAATCCATGCCAGCAGCCGAGCGACTGCGTGTAGCAGGCCGGGTCGGCATCGTAGGCGGCCATGTCCTCGCGCATGATTTTCGCCGTGTAGCGCGCGATGTCGAGCCCGGTATGAAAGCGGTTCTGCGCACGCAGACGCGCAGCATGCTCGGGATTGATGGCACGCCATGGCTCGCCGAAGCGCTCCCGCAGCGACGAGATATCGCTGATGTCGTTTCTATAGTCGGACATGATCAGACTTCCTCTTGAAAACCAGCACCGCACAACGGCCGATATATCAGGCAATAATTCTTTTCCCGCAGCCGATGGAGCCAAGTCTAGAGGGGTGCTCTTAATATGAATAGAAAATGAAATCTATTTCCGACATTCACAACATGAATATTGCGTCACCGCTCAGGCATCCCGATATCCGGCCAACCTGCCTCACGACCGGCTCGACCAGCGGTTCGGACCGGGGCCATTGCCGCTCCCTGCGACGCGACGTTGCGGCCGCAACCAGGCCCGGCCGGACGACGCCGGCTACGCGTGTGCTGCATTGCCCCCCCCGGTGGGGGCGCCGGAAGGCGCGGCGGCTGTTTCCTGCCATCCCGCATTGCCCGCGCCTGCGGCACCGGCGTTGTATCGCCCGACGCGCCGGGCCCGGAAAACGATTGAACGCTGGCGGGCAACCCGCAGTGCGGCGGTGCGTGCAACGACAACCAAGCCGATACGCTAGGGCCTGTTGCCGTTTTGTGCGAGTCCGCGCCAAGCGCTGTTTTGCGGCAAGACGAGGCGTAGTGCGCGCCGTGCAGTCACTCTGCACAAGCGGGCTACAACGCTGGATTGCCGCAAAACAGCGCTTGTCCCGAAGGGTTGGGCCGCAAATCGCGCTCGGCGGCGTTGCAAGTCTTGATCGTGGCACGCCACGACGCGGCGACTCGCGCCTTGCCGGACACGATTTGCGGTCTCCAACGCGGCGCTCGCACAAAACGGCAACAGGCCCTAGAGCCCCAGCGCGGCCTCGGGGGGTACATGGTCGTAGCCGTGGCGCTCGGCCACCGGGGCACAGGTCACCTGCCCGGCATGCACGTTCAGCCCGCGCCGCAGATGCTCGTCGTCGGCCATTGCGTTTTTCAGGCCCCGATCCGCGAGCGCGACGACGTGGCCCAGGGTGGCGTGATTGAGCGCGAATGCCGACGTACGCGGCACCGCGCCCGGCATGTTGGCCACGCAGTAGTGCACCACGCCGTCGACAATATACGTGGGCTCGGCGTGGGTGGTCGGCCTGGAGGTCTCGAAGCAACCGCCCTGATCGATGGCGACATCCACCAGCACCGACCCCGGCTGCATGCGCGACACCCATTCAGCGCTGACCAGCTTGGGGGTTTCCGCGCCCGCCACCAGGACCGCACCGATCACGGCATCCGCCGCGAGCACCTCGGTCTCGGTGGCGGCCGCCGTCGCATATACGGTGCGCAGCGACGGCCCGAACCGCGCAGCCAGACGCCGCAACACGTTGACCTGGCGATCGAGCACGACCACATCGGCGCCCAGTCCCAGCGCCATCGTGATCGCGTTCTCACCAACCACGCCACCGCCGATCACCACCACCCGCGCCGGCGACACCCCGGGCACGCCCCCCATCAGCACCCCGCGCCCGCCGCTGATCTTCTCCAGGCTTTGGGCTGCAGCCTGCGCGGCCAACCGACCGGCCACCTCCGACATTGGCGCCAGCAACGGCAATCCACCGTGGTCGTCGGTGATCGTCTCGTACGCCACGCAGCTCGCGCCGGAGGCGACCAGATCAGCGGTCTGCGCGGCGTCGGGCGCGAGATGCAGATAGGTGAATAGCAGTTGGCCCGGGCGCAGGCGCTTGCGCTCCCCGGGCTGCGGCTCCTTGACCTTGACGATCATGTCGGCCGCCTTGAACACCGCCACCGCATCGTCGGCGATAAGCGCCCCGGCCTGCGCGTACTCGCTGTCCTCACAACCGATACCCAGCCCGGCCGTCGTTTCCACGAGCACATCGTGGCCGCGCTTGACCAGTTCACGCACGCTGTCCGGCGTCAGGCCGACGCGATATTCATGATCCTTGATTTCCCTGGGGACACCGATGTGCATGGCTCGCTCCTGTGTGGTTGGGCGCCGATGCGCGTGCCCTTATGATAACCGGCCCTGTCACCGTGGGCCGACCGCCGCCGGCACGAACGATGCCAACGACCACGTTGACCGGCCCCCTCAATTTGTGATCACAATTCATCCGCCATCGTTTTCCAGGACCACTCATGTCTTCACTCCGCCCCCGGATCGGCGTGCCCGTCGACTGCAAGCTCATCGGCACCGACCCCAGCCACGTCGTGGGCGAGAAGTATCTCGCCGCGGTCGCCCATGCGGCCGATTCCATCCCGCTGGTGCTGCCCGCGCGGGCGGCCGGCGCCGAACAAGCGTCGCTCGAGACCCGGATCAGCGCCGACGACCAGCTCGTCGATCTCGACGGCCTGTTCCTGACCGGCAGCCCATCGAATATGGAACCCTGGCGCTATGGCAGCGATGCCCCGGGCGTGGGGCCGTTCGACCCGCAACGCGACGCCAATAACCTGGCACTGCTCGGCGCAGCGATGGCGCGCGACATGCCGGTATTCGCCGTCTGCCGCGGCTTCCAGGAACTCAACGTGGCCTGCGGCGGCACGCTCTACACCGCCGTGCAGGACGTGCCGGGGCTGTCGGATCACCGCGACGATCACGATGCGCCGCGCGAGCGCCGCTATGCGCCGGCTCATCCGGTGGAACTGGCCGGCGACGGCTGGATGGCCGAACTGCTCGACATGCAGGAGATCTCGGTCAATTCCCTGCACAGCCAAGGTATAGACCGCCTCGGCACCGCGCTGCGCGCCGAAGGGCGCGCGCCCGACGGCCTGGTGGAAGCGGTGCGCCATCGCGACCTGCATTTCGTCGCCGGCGTGCAATGGCACCCGGAATGGCGGTACGGCGACAACCCGGTATCGATGGCGCTGTTTCATGCCTTCGGCGAAGCCTGCCGCGTCTTTCGCCAACAGCGGCTGAGCGGCGACTGACTACGCCCGGCGCGAGGCGGCGTTCGTGTCGGATTACGCCTGCGGCCAATCCGACCTGCAAGGCTTGTGGTTAGGCGTCGTTGTTTGCCTGGGGCGCGGCGTGCTCGCGGGGCTCCGGCTACGCGCCGCTGCCCCCTGGTAGGTCGCCGCAGGCCGCAGGCCGTAAGCCGACACCGATGGTCGGCGTGGGGGCGGCCCGATCTCGTTCGGCGCGGGCGCGCCTGCCACGGGCACGGACCGGCCCATTTCGGAGGCACGCCGGGAACCGGCGCGCGGCATGTCAGCCGGCGGCTTCAAGATTGCGCCAATCCGCCTCGGTCAGCGAGCCGAGACCTTCGCGTACATCGGCCTCGATGGCAAAGCGCAGGGCCTGCGCGTCACGGGCAGCCACGGCACGCAGCGCCTCGACGTGTCGGTCGACGATGTAGTCGCTGCCGATGTGATGAATCGCCAGACGCAGAAAGGGCGAGAATTGCAGCCATACCGATTCGATCAACGGCATGACCGCCGAGGCATCGCCCACGTCGTAGAGCGAGAAGTGGAACGCGCGGTGGCGCTGCAGATAAGCGCGAATATCGCCGGCATTGATCGCGGCATCCACCTCGGCATCGAGTTCCCAGAGCCGTTCCAGATGCGCGGCGTCGATCAGTGGCATGGCGCGCTCGGCCGCAAAGGCCTCCAGATTCGCGCGCACGGCGCACAGATCCTGCAACTTCGCCGGGGTCATGCGCGGCACGCTGATGCGCCGATTGCCGTGCGCCTCCAGCGCGCGCTCGGCCACCAACCGGCGCAGCGCCTCGCGCACCGGCGTCGGACTGGTGCCGAGCATCTGCGCGACCCCCCGCAGCGTGACACTACGCCCGGGCACGAATTGTCCCGTCAACACAGCTTCCTTGAGCTGGAGATAAACCCACTCCTGACGCGTGATGCCGCCGTCGCCGAGCGTCACCGGTGCGATTTGCGTGTCATCGACGGATGCCTGGGAGGATGCCAAACGGATACCCAATTGACGCGATCGATGACTGAACTCTAGCAGAGCGATGAACAGACCGTTGCAGCCGCGCCTGCCGGTTGCTAATTTGTGATCACATTTTCAACACAGTCTACGCCCATGTCGCATGCCGACTTGCCGGCCGACGCCCGCGCCGTGATCGACGCGATGCCGAAGCTGGAATTCATCGAAGCCTATATCGTCGATATCAACGGCATCGCGCGCGGCAAGCGACTACCCGCCGCGAGCCTTGCGCGCGTGTACAGCAAGGGACTCAACCTGCCGGTATCGACACCGCTGCTCGATATCTGGGGCCACGAGGTCGAGGACACCGGCCTGGCGATCGCCTCGGGCGACGCCGATCGGCCCTGCCTGCCGGTCGAGGGTAGCCTGCGGCCCATGCCCTGGAGCACCCGGGGCGCGGCGCAGATGTTGCTGATGATGCACGAGCCCGACGGCAGCCGCTTTGCCGGCGATCCGCGCGCGATTCTCGCCGCCGTGGTCGACCGGCTGGCTGCCCGCGGCCTGACGCCGGTGGTGGCGACCGAACTCGAATTCCGTCTGTTCGAGGCCGAACCCGACGCCACCGGCCGACCGGTGCCGGCGCAGCTGTCGACCCGGCCGGGCCGGCGCTCGCAGCTCTATGGCATCGAGGAACTGGATAATCTCGACGACCTGTTCGGCGACATCGAAGCCGCCTGCGTGGCCCAGGGTCTGCCCATGGACACGCTGATCTCGGAACAGGGCGAGGCCCAGTACGAAATCAACCTTGAGCATGTCGGCGACGCCCTGCTGGCCGCCGACCAGACCATTCTGCTCAAGCGTACGATCAAGGCCTGCGCACGCCGCCACGGGCTGGCCGCGAGCTTCATGGCGAAGCCGTTCGGCGATTCCTCCGGCAATGGCATGCACGCGCACATCAGCCTGCTGGATGGCAACGGTGACAATATTTTCGCCGACGATCACAGCGAAAACGAGGCGCTGATGCAATGCGTGGCCGGCCTGCTCGAGACCATGGCCGAATCCACGGCCATTTTCGCCCCGCACGACAATTCCTTTCGCCGGTTCCAGGCGGCCAGCCATGCACCGCTCGCGCCGGCCTGGGGCGTGGACAATCGCACCACCGCCGTCCGCCTGCCGCTGGCCGAGCCGGCGGCCGCACGCATCGAACATCGCGTGGCCGGCGCGGATGCCAATCCGTATCTCGTGCTGGCGACCGTGCTGGCCGGCATGGAACACGGCATGGCCCGGCAGCTCGTACCACCGCCGGAGACCGTGGGCGACGCCTACAGCCAGCACGAGGCGTCGCTGCCCGATGCCTGGGGCACTGCCATCGAAGCGTTCGAGGAATCGCGCTTCATTGCCGAATACCTCGGCGCCGATTACCAGCGCTGGTACGCCGCGGCCAAGCGCCAGGAACGCGAGTGCCTGCGCGCCATCGTGCCGGCCGCCGAGTACGACGCCTACCTGCGTACCGTCTAGCTTTTCGCCCCTACGCGATTCGAGACCGACCCATGAGCCGAAACCCCGACATACAGAGTTTTCCGGCGCCCCACGCGCCCTCGTACTACGCCGCCACCGCGAATGCGGCACCGGAACGCCCGCCCCTGGCCGGCGCCGTGGATACGCAGGTGTGCGTCGTCGGCGCCGGCTTCTCCGGGCTGGCCACGGCGGTGTCGCTGGCCGAACGCGGCTACGACGTGGTGGTACTGGAAGCCAATCATGTGGGCTGGGGGGCATCCGGTCGTAACGGCGGCCAGATGGTCAATGGCTATTCGCGCGACCTGGACGTGGTCGAGAGTCGCTACGGTGCCGACGCGGCCAAAGCGCTCGGCGCCATGGCCTTCGAGGGCGCCGCCATCATCCGCGAACGCGTGGCGCGCTACGCTATCGACTGTGATTTGCGCGATGGCGGCGTGTTCGCCGCACTCAACAACAAGCAGCTCGACGAACTCAAGACCCGGGTGGCGAGCTGGCAATCCCACGGCCACGACGAATTGCAGATGCTCGACGAACGCAGCATTCGCGAGCACAGCAACACCGATCGCTACATCGGCGGCCTGCTCGACAAGCGCGGCGGCCACCTGCATCCGCTGAATCTCGCCCTCGGCGAAGCCGCCGCTCTGGAATCCCTCGGTGGCGTCATCTACGAACGCTCGCCGGTCACCCGGGTGCAGTCCGGCACGAAACCGACGGTACACACCCCCGGCGGCCAGGTGCGCGCCGACACGGTGGTGGTCTGCGGCAATGCCTATCTGGGCAAGGCCGTGCCGCGACTGCGCGACCGGGTGATGCCGGTGGCCACGCAGGTCATGGCCACGGAGCCCCTGGGCGCCGAAACCGCCCATCGCCTGATGCCGGCCGGGAGTTGCGTCGAAGACTGCAACTACATGCTCGACTACTACCGCATGAGCGCCGACCACCGGCTGCTGTTCGGCGGCGGCACGGTCTACGGTGGCACCACCCCGGCGGACATCGAGGCCAAGCTGCGCCCGCATCTCGCGCGGACCTTCCCCGAGTTGTCCGACGTGCGCATCGACTATGCGTGGTCCGGCAATTTCGCGCTCACGCTCACGCGCATCCCGCACATGGGGGAACTGGAAAACAACGTCTACTTCAGCCACGGCTACTCCGGCCACGGCGTGACCACCACCCATCTGGCCGGCCGACTGCTGGCCGAAGCGATCGCCGGCGAACGCGAGCGCTTCGATGCCTTTGCCGCATTGCGCAATTATCCGTTCCCCGGCGGGCGCCTGTTCCGCGTTCCGCTGTCGGTTCTGGGCTCCTGGTACTACCAGACACGGGAAAAAATGGGCCTGTAGACCAGCGTAGCCTGAATCAGACCCACCCGCGACGGCAGGACCCCGGCTTCGAGCGGCATGCCAGCCTGTCGGCCTGCGGCCGCGAAGCCGGCAGCCCCCCCTGTGCCCCTATAGGCCCCTGCGGGTCGGATCAGCCGAAGGCGTAATCCGACGGATCGGCCCCGAGCCACGACGGGAAAGCCGCGGTTTCAGGCGACGTACCGCCGAACTGTCGGCTGACGGCCCAAGTCGACCTACTGAGGCCGGCGGCTCCCTGCGGGTCGGATTAGTCGCAAGCGTCATCCGACGGATCGCGCCTGCACACCACTTGCGCTCCGGCACCATCAGCGGCCCGGCAACACCTCGGTCTGCGCACGGGGAGCCACCCTGGAATCGAGCAGGATCTCGATCCGCGTGCCCACGCCCAGTTCGCTGGCGGCATGAATCGACCAGCCCTGGCGGTCGCAGATCCGTGATACCAGATAAAGCCCGATGCCCAGGCCGGGGCTGTCGGCCGTGCGGTACTGGCGCTCGAAGATATGGGTGAGCGCGCCCGCGGGCAGGCCGCAGCCGGTGTCGGTAACGCAGATACGCTCGGGCGTGACTTCGACCGTCAGCCACCCGTCCTCGGTATGCCGCACGGCATTGTCGATCAGATTGTGCAACACGCTGTAGATCACGCCCTCGGGCAGCGAAAGCGGGGTCGAACGCGCCACCACCGACAGTTCGATCCGATGTGCGGCCATGGCGTCACGCTGATAGACCAGTACATCGTCCAGCACCACCGCGGCATCGCTGAGCGTTTCGTTCTCGCGCGGATGATCGCGCGCGAGAAACAGCAGCGCGGTGACCAGTCGCTGCATGCGCTCGCAGGCATGCCGCACCCGCTCGACCCGATTGCGCGCGCGCTCGTCGAGTTCCGGCATGTCGCCCAGCAGCTCGCTGGCATTGAGCGCGACCGCCAGCGGGGTGCGCAGTTCGTGACTGGCATCCTCGGTGAACGCCTTCTCACGTGCGATCGCCGCATCGAAACGCCCGATCAGTTCGTCGAAACTTTCGGCGATGTCGCGCATGTCGCGATCGCCGTAGTCGGCCGCGATCGGGGGGTTCGACAACCCCGGCTGATACGTCGACAAGCGTTCGGCCAGTCGGCGCACGGGGCGCAGGATCAGATAAGAAAAGCCGATGCCGATCAGCAGGGCGAGCACGATGACCACACTCAGCGTGGCCCAGCCCAGCGTCGCCAGCCGCTCCTCGAACTCCTTTACATCCTGCACCTTGACCATCATGTAGATGGACGTATCGCCCACGTCACGGCGCGCCGTGTAGTACTGGCGGTCGTGATAACTCACCACGGCATACTGATTATTGCCCATGTGCCGAAGCACCGGTGGCAAGGTCGGGTCGTGCGCCGGCGCATGGCTGACATAAACCCAGCCGGTCTGGCCGCGCCGGCCGCTGATGGGCACGCCGTGCTTGTAGTCCAGGACAAGGCTGGCCAGCTCCCGGTCGAGGGTATCGAACTGCAGTTCGTCCTGAAGAATGCCGACGAAGGCATAGATCGCGAGCGCAAAGCCGATACAGGCGGCGAATGCGATCGACAACATGCCGATCAGTACCCGCGTACGAAGCCCGGGCGCCGCGGACAGGGTCCGGCGCCAGCGGCGAATCACGTGGTTTCGAGAAGACGGTAGCCGACGCCATGCACGGTGTGGATCACCGGCTGTTCGGCAGCGGCTTCAAGCAACTCGCGCAACCGATGCACATGGCCGCGCAGGGCGGCATCCGACTCGGGCGGCTCGCCGTTCCAGATCTCGGCTTCGAAATCGGCGCGCGAAACCAGTCCGGGCGAGGCGCGCATGAGCATCTCCAGCATGGCGAAACCAATGGGCGTGAGATCGATCGGCTGATCGCGGTAGCGCACCACATGACTGTTCGCGTCCAGGCTGAGCGCGCCCACCGCCAGCGGCCCGGCGCCGACCGGCCGGTGACGCCGCACGATCGCGCACAGCCGCAGGTACATCTCGCGCAGCGAGAACGGCTTGACCAGGTAATCATCGGTCCCGGCCTCGAAACCCTCGATGCGGTCCTCGACCGTGTCGCGCGCGGTGAGCATCAGAATGGGCGTCGTGATGCCCTGCTCCTCGCGCAGCCGCCGGCACAGGGAAATGCCATCCAGGCGCGGCAGACGCAGATCGAGAATCAACGCGTCGTACGCTTCGGTCGTGCACAGCTGCAAGCCGATCCGCCCATCGCTGGCGTAATCGGGCTCATCGCCCTGTTCTTCGAGATACTCGCCCAGATTGGCGGCGAGCGTGGGGTCGTCTTCGACGATCAATACGCGCATCCGTGTCTCACATCCTCCATCGGGTGCCGTCGCGCGTCGACGCTGCAACGGGATCAGGGGCCCGCGATATCAATCCCGGCCCGGAGCGCCTTTGACCGCGACCAGCGACTCAAAGTTTTACTAGTTGAAGAATGAATCCACGCCGGTCAATCTGCAATGGTGCCGCAACGCGTGATTTTCGTCACTACGATACGACACCGGCCCCTGGTCCAGCCCCTCACGCCTGTGGCACGTACGTGGGCGTCGGAACAGTCGTGTTTGCGCTTGCAGTCGTCATGGCACTCGATATACAGCCCATCCCACAACGAATCGCGCGCGGGAATTTTCCCGGCAAGAAACAGCACGCCACCCGGCTGCAGCACAACGGCGATCCGGCGCACGAGCGCCCACCGAGTTCACCCGCAACGCGCGCTGCGATCGTCTGTCGCACCCGGTCGATGCATGTCCGGGCCATTGTCGATGGCCACGAAACACACGCCGGGCGGACACCCGGCCTGGCCGACCAAGGCCGCCCGCGTGGTCGCCGCCGAACAGCCGGGATCATAGACCCGACGGTCACCGTCCGATGGCAGCGAGCCCGCCCGTTCGGACTGCATGCGCTGGATTTCGTGGTAGAACAGCACACGCAGCGAGACCGTGGCGTCAAATACACCACCCACCTACGCATCGAGCGCGAAATCGGATGACCGCCGCTCCCCGTCGAAAGCCTGATCGGTCGAATCCATCAGATCAGCCCCGAGTCAGTCCTGGCCGGCATTCCATGGTCGCAGGCGCGGGCTCTCATTGAGAAAGCGCACCACACCATAGGCGAGCGCTATCAATAGGGGCGCCAGGCATCCAGCGAGCTCGCGCGCGCGGACTTGATCGCCAACAGAACGACCACGATCAACGCACCAACATTGAGAATAGAAAGCGCGACCTGAACCAAATCGAAAGCCGCCGACAACAGCGCGTAATCTCATTTACCGAGGGTCGGATCGGCGCCGAGAACCCGGGATTCACAGTCCGGATACCCGGAGTCCCGAGATGCAACCCGAATGTAATAATTCTGTGGGATTTTATACCCCGCGTGCTGCCGAGGTGCCGCAAAACGTCACCTCGCGGACAGAGGATGCCGAGATATTTACGGCGAAGCAATACGACAGACTTCCAATATGTAGTCTTATGAATCGAAGCGACATTAGTAATTGACGTTTTACGTCACATCGAATTAAGCTGAACTAGGATTTGGCAGTCGCTTTCCCAGCATGCAACTGCGAATTCGACATCCATCGCACATTGGCAGCGATCGACGAGCGAGGATTGTCGAAAGCGTGATTACTAACGTGGAGGGCGTTTAGTGAAGGGGGGACCAGAGAGAGTAAGTACGTGTGTGCAGCAGGAGAGCCTTGGCGATCTGGTGAGCACACATCATCGCTTAGCGTATGCCGATGATCGATGTATTTGCAGTCCATGCTATGCATTCGATACCGAACGATATTTGCTGCCCACAGCTCGATATCTTGATTGTCAGATGCTGGCGAAATCGGTTCTGCGGGGATGGCGAACTGACCAACAGGCCATTGACGCCGTGTATGACATCGCTCAGGACCGAGCGCTCCTAAACGACTATTACGCTATAGCGACACAGGACGCATACGAGCAGGCCGTGGCCACGATGGCCACTGTATGTGCAGAACACCTGCCCGCCTCATGGCCGGCTAATCCAGTGGCTTTCAACGGCATGCTTCGTCTAAGCCGCGATAACGCCATGGCCATGCACGTCGATGCGATGCTCGAGCGGGCAAGCGCATCAATGAATACCAACCGGTCGGGAGCGCTGGCCCCGGCTATGACGGAATCTCTGGCGCGCATCAGCCAGCTGCTCTATGCCGTGGACAAAGCTTTCAACGCGGCCGCGATCGTGCTCCTGTCGTTCAATATCGAACGCCATATCGCCGGGTTGATGCGCAATGAGGCGATGGCAATCCTTATGGAAGGCTAGGGCGCCTACCCGCCGCCGGCCACTCAACCCGAAAGGTCGTCTATGACGCCGTGAACGGTCATCTGGGCACGAGCGGATGCCCGGAATACCGGCTTTTGACGAGAATCGAATGGCCTAGGCAGCGATCCTGTAGTCCGGTCTGCGGTCGCCTTGATCTGTACGGCGTCGGCACGCACCTTGACCGGCACAATCTGCCCCGCGTGCACACGCGCGAATCGAGTGGCTGAGACTTGAGGATTGCCGGAACTCACCGGAGCGCGCAAGGCATGGCCAATGGCCACCTTGCGTTCATGTGCGAAGGCGCCGCCGTCGCCTTGCGTGTTGGCTGACTTCTCCAGCCCTTGATATCAGAGGCGTCGAGAATGACGCCCGCCTGCAGATCGTGAGCCGTAACAACAATACGGCGATAACCGGCTATTCGGAGATGTTACTGCCAAAGCGGTCGATATCAGAACGCAGGGGCTAATCGACGAAGTGTTCTTTCCAGCGCCGCGGGGTGCGGCTGGTCGCGCAGGCTGGCTCTTGGCGCGCTTGCGCCACCGCACGTTTTTCAGCCTGTGGGTAAACCGGTGACGCTCCGGACGAGCGGATCAGTCAGGCTTGCCGGCTCGGGTCATCGCTCCGAGTCGTCATCCTGTGTATACAAGGCGATGAAACGCTCGAGCGGTTCTAAAAATATGTCTGGCGGCTGGCGCCAGAAGCAACCGAAATCGCAGCTTTGGTCGTTGATTTGTTGCATCCAGGCGATGGTGATGTGGGTGCGCAGCGGATCGTTGGCCGTCGGTAGCGTGAGTGCCAGCTTTGCATTCAGTCGAGGCTCAAGCTCGGCGGCGTTGATTTCTCGTACTGAGAGCGAGAGCCGAATGCCGCTGGCGCTGATGTCCTTTACGACGGGATTGAGCCGCGTGCTCCTGCGGCCTGCGGACAAAGTGGCCTTCAAGCCGTCACCCGCCTCAACCGGGATTCGATCGTTAACGCGCTCCTCCTGCTTCCGGTAGACGGTATCGTCGACGTCAAGCAGATAGCTGAGACCAGCCTCCTCCTCGCGCACCTCAGCCACGACGGCGCGGACGCCGTAGCGCATGCCGTTATCCGACCAGTACAACGACAATTCGTCGCCGATGTTATGACGCGGCGTCGCGTGAGACGCGTTTATCGGTTGATCCAGTTCAAGCTGCATGACGCGTCCGCGCATCATGAGATCGATAATTCGGCTTGGTTCCACGTTCTCGAAGTTTGCGCGTATCACGTCCACGCGCACGGATAGTTGTGCCAGACGGTTCAGCACCCCCCGTGCCGCGGTGCCGCTCACGGCATTTTCGGATGAAAAAAACTCGGTGGATTGGCCCATAGAAACGGATCCCGTCTCAATTATAAAGGCATCGGCGCTGCCGCTTGGGATCTGGCACGCGCGCCAAAGATTGATTCGTGCTGGTACGACACTGTGCCAGAGATTTCCGTCGCTGATCGCGTACGGTTATGGATCCGGCATAAAATATCGCCATGCCGAATCGATGACTGCCAGTTCCCGGCCCTGGCATTTTCGTCGGTGGCGCCTGGCGTCAAGACAACGTTGCATCTAGGGCCTGTTGCCGTTTCGAGCAATGACGCGAGCCGCTGTGGGTCGTGCAGTCCATCACCACAACCCCGAGTTTTCGAGTCGGCAACTCAAAGCTCTGGGCATTCGCGCCTATTTGCCATAGCCGAGCCGGCGCGAACTCGGGTTGGCGTCTCCACCTTTTCGGCGCGCTGCTGCGATCTTTCGGTACGAGGTGATCGACCATGCGGCAGGCTCTAAAGGCAGAGCCTCGTCGAGTCGCGCCGCCAAAGGCGGTAGTTTACTTGTTATTACTCATAGTGACATTAAAACTTGGCCCACCCGTCAGATCAACCCTATCTCTATCAGTGCGGATGCGAGCAGCCGACACCGCTCATCTCGATCCGTCATTGGCACATTCAGGAAAAAGGCGCGCGACATCGCTCTACGCGCTGCGCTCAGCCACTGGTCCCTGTCTCCGCCGCCTTGTCAGCCTGAAAGGTTATCGATCACGCCGTGGCTCGTCACTTCGACCCGGTACCGTTTGCCTGAACTCGGGTTCTTGACCAGGATCGATTGCCCGACACGACCCTGCTGCAATGCGATGGCTGTGGCCTCGACTGATACAGCCTCGGAACGGACATGCACGGTCACCTGCTGGCCGGCATGAATCCGGACGGGCTGGGCAAGACTCGATAGGCGAATCGGCGTGCCGGCAGAAACGGGCGCTGTCAGCGTCTTGCCAAGGGCCGATTTCAGGCTATGCGCGACCTGGTGACTATCGCCTTGCCCGGCTGACGACCGGACCAGCTTGAGGTCCGATTTGGTGAGCGGCGTGCCAGCTGGCAGATCATGGGCCGCTACGGCGATTCGAGCCAATGAAGTCAGCGTCACCGGCACATAAAGCTGCCATCCCTGATCCGGACAGCTGACGCGCATATTGCGATAAGTGCCCTGCCCATAGAGACGCATCTGTAACGGCGCATGGCACGGCTTCATCTGCGTCAGGGCGTTGAGAGAGCCAACATGGGCCCGATGGCCGGGCGCCTGGTTTTCCACGACCTGCTGGATGCGGCGTTGGATTCGATCGTGGCGAGCGGCAGCCCCTGCCGACGCCGTACCGACCACGCCGAACAGCATCAGCACCAGGACGCAGGCGAACCCTCGTTGAAGCCCCCTATTCATCCGATCTTCCGGTACGCCCCCTCAGACGATGACGACGCATCGTCGAGTAGAAATGTCTCGGGTGACACGTCTTCCAGCCATCCGATTTGTTCCAGGGCCTTGCGGGCCTGGCGCCCAGTTTCGAGCAGCGCTTCGGTATCGCCCGTCAGCCGATCGAGGGTGCGCTTCCAGTCCTTGAACCGCGTGCCCACGCTCTCCACGGGGAGCGCCTCGATCCAATGTAACCGCTCATCGGCGACCAGCGCCGCGCCGACAGCCGCGCCACGGAGCAGCAACTGACAGTCCATCCACGTGGCCTCGCCGGCCGGACGAATGACCAGGTGCGGTGCCGCCTCGACGAACAGATCGCGCCAGCCCACTTCGTCCGTCGGGGCCGCACGCGTAGCAATCGGACCGTTATAAGTGCGTTCACCGCTTTGTACCACGAACCAGCTGACGTTCTGCATCTGCGTCATCAGTTCGGTGATCCAGTCCGGCGGCTCCCCCTCATCCACCCAGAGCACACGGATAGCACTCCGACCGCGAATCTCGAGATCGGCCACCTCTGCCCACAACCGCGAGGAAAGACGCGGCAACACCAACTCGGGCTGAATCCGGTTGTAGGACTGTTTGCGCAGGATGTCGCCCAGCACGGGCGACGTCGCGTAGACCCGCTCGGCCTGGGCCGCGATCGCCTTGAGCGGCGCATAGTCCCGGGGCGGACGCGAGTACAGAGCACGCCAGCCGGGGGCGTCGTCTTCGGGAATCTCGGATTCCGGATTGATCCGCAACCAGGCTTCGGGGGCGAGCCGGCGCAATTCGCCGGCCGTGATAGGCTCCGGCGCCCAACCCGCCAGGGTTTGGCCGCTCATGCGCGTGGCCCGCAACCATTCAACCGCGAGCTCGGCGCCCTCGATGGAACCACTCAATAGCGCGTACGGTGCGGTCCGCGGCACCGGCGGCACCAGGCCGGAAGCGGTGGTTGATAGCAACTCCCCCTGCAGCGCGAGCGCGGGGTGATGATAATCACTGCCGCCCACAGCAAGCCACTGACGAAGGCGGCTCTGCCGGTTGCTATCGTTGGGCTGGGCGTAAGCCGGCACCGTCGGGCATTGCACGCTCACCGAGCCGTCCCAGACCACGCGGTAGCCCTGACGGGCGACCTGGCGTGACAGATCCAGCCAGAGAGCGGCACCGGACAGCTCCGTGTCGAAGTCCAGCCCTCTGAACAGTTCGCCGCGAATTGCCAGACAGGGGGGCGCCACGCCATCGGCCTGCTGCGGACCGAGCAACCAGCCGCCCGGACCGGGATCCCCGGCGGTATGCCCGAGGCCGACGATGCCAACGCCGCCGCTGGCGCCCGCCAGCAACGGCCCTGCCATACGCCATTCGGCGGCATCGTCCGGATAGTCGGCGCGCGCGCCGACCAGCCCGATATCGCTGCCCGGAGCTGCCACCTTCGCCTGCATGTGCCCAAGCCATGTCGGGTCTTCGGTGTTGGCATCTAACGCCAGGAAGACCACGCTCTCGTTACCCACAATACCGGCGATATTCGCCAGCATTCCGGTCTCGTCGTCGGTGACGACGACATGAAAGTTAGGCGGCAGGCTGTCGGTACCGGACAAGGTATCCACCGCATCGCGGATAGCCGGCGCCATGCCTGTCGTGGTGCCGGCACAGACCAAGTGTTCGATAGGCAGCGCGGACAACAAACCAGAAAGCCGTTCAGCGACTAGATCCGACGCATGCTGGTCGTCCGAATTATCGCAGAGCAGAATCATCGACAACGGCTGATCCACTGGCTGATGCCGGGGCACCATTGAGCCCGGAATGGCCCCGTCATGCCATTCGATCTGCCCGACCTGATCCTGTCGCGCCAGGTGGGCATCGAGCGCGGTGCGGACATTCTGTCGCAGGATATCGGTCGCCACCGGCTCGCGCAGGCTGTGAGGCGCCCGCGTATAAAGCGCTTCCGGCAGCCGGCGGATGGCCCTGCCATCATCGTAGGCGCGCAACACCAAGTCGAGATCTTCGGCACCGGGCATCGCGGCGTCGAGCGTGCCACTGGCCTGGATGAAGGCGCGCTCGATCCAGACCCAGCTACCGATATAATGAAGCCCGCGCAGGCGTTCGATATCGAAATCGGGCTTATAGCGCACCCAGGGGTCGCGGTCGTTCCCGACGATCTCGTCGGTATAGATGAGTGTCGGCAAATTAGCGGCGTTCGCATACAGCCCCAGGCGCAGACAGGCATCGGGCTCGATAGTGTCGCCGGCGTCAATGACCGCAACGTAGTCGCAGGGCAGATCCAGCAGATGCCACCCCACCGCCGCGAGCAGCGATTCGGATTCGGCATCGACGGCATGCCAGCCGGCCCGCGTGGGGGCGTCCGGATCGACGGTCACGTAGCGGATTTCGGTGGCCGATCGCCACTGGTTGGCCAGCGACTGTTCAGTCTCGAACGCGGCCTCGACGCGCCCAGCCGGCACGGCCACCACCACGCCGATCGTCGGCAGTTCCGGCCTGCGCGCGGCGTCGGCTTCCAGCCGTTCGCGCTCGGCGATGTCAGTACGCTCGGACGGCCGCAGCGTCGAGCCGTCGGTGTGCTCGCGGGACGCTTCGTTCGCGGGCGGCGTCTGGGCGTCGCGCGGCCCGCCCACATGGGGGGTCACGGGAAGGCCGCTCGCCCCCAGCTCCTCGATCAGCGTGCAATACTCGTCCAGCCGACCACGCAGCGCATCGAACACCTCAGGCGCGGCGCGTTCCAGTGCGGCATCCCAGACATCCTGGACCAGGCCACGCAACATCGAGGGCGTCGTCTCCCGCTCAAGCGGGCTCGAGCGGCGCAGGCTGGGCGTGATGAACTGCGCGATCTTGCGTAAGTCCTGCGGCGACCGGTTCGGAAACGCGAAGCCGAGCTCATGGCTGATCCGGCGCATCGCCTGGGCGGAATCCTTGACCAGCAATTCGTAGTCGAGCATCACCCGGTCCAGATGACGGCTGTAACGCTCGGCATCGAGCACATGCGAGACCCAGAGCAACAGCGCGTGCGAACGGGACAGGTTGTTCTTTTTCTGTTGACTGTGTGCCACCACCCAAGGGTCGCGATAGATCTGGATGATACCGGGGTCCGTGCCGCTGACCCGCCGGGCGGCGTCTTCATAGATCGGCAGCAATCGACACAGATGCGGATGCTTGACCGCCCACACCGGGGAGTCGGCGTGATGCTGTTTCAACTCGCGCACGATGGCCTGGGTATCGGCGGCGGCATCAGGGCGTTGCGACCATTCCTCTGGCATCAGCCGGACATCGGACCAGTGGCGCGACAGGCGCTCGAGAATCTTGATGTCGAGCTTGATCAGCGCGGGGTTCTCGAAATAACCCCGCGGATTGTGCTCATTCTGTTCGGCGCTCCGAACCATATCCACGCCGGCAAGGTTGAGCGTGCCCGATAGCGCCGATGTGCCACTGCGGTAATAGCTCGCGATCAATAGCGCCTTCGACATGAGGCCTCCGATAGGGTTACAGGTACTTGAACAGACTCAACTGGCTGACCGATCCGAAGGCCTTCATGGCGTCGGTCAAGGCATTCTGATGCTGATTCAGCGCGGTGATGACCTTCGGGATATTCGCGTCAGTCGCCGACGAAATGGTCTGCTGGTCATTAGTCTGGATCGTGGCATTGCGATTGTTCGCATTGTTGATCGCGCGCAGACTCACCCCGATCGTGGCTTGCTGTGAGAGCATGCGCGTCCGGGTCTGGTTCAGATTCGAGAGCACCGAATTGATCTTCTGGTTGGCCTGGGCGCGTTGCGCGCCGCTGCCGGTCGACTGCGACAACGCCTGGCTCAGGTTGTCGATGGTAGTGAAAACGCTCTGCTGACGGCTGGGGTTGAGCGAGAACTGGTCGCCGGCCTGGGGCGACCCGCTCCACTTGACGTTCATGCCCCCGAGTTGAAGGCTCATGTCCTGGGAGAAATTGCCGGATGACACGGTGGAGCCGCCCTGCTGAACCGTGTACGCCAGCCCCGACGGACTGGTGCCGCTGCTGGCGATCTGGATCGTGTACGCGCCGCCGCTCTGACGAAACGAAGACGCCGCCGACTGATTGGTAATGCCGGTCAGCGACAGGGTGGCATCCCCGGTGTTCGATGCCGCCGCGCTCACGGTCCCGTAGCCATTGCCCTGGGGCACACTGGCGAAGACCGTGCCGGACAACACACTCGTGACTGCCCGGTTGGTGGAGATGTGAGTCGACCCGCTCCCGCCATCGCCGTCATAGCTGACGTTGCCGGCGGCGTCCTGCGTGAACGGCTGCTTGGCCCCGGCGGTGCCGGCGAACAGATAGCGCCCGTTACTCTGGGTGTTCGCCAGACTCAGCATCTGCTGCTTGGCCGAGGTCACCTGCTTGGCCAATGCGGCCCGGTTGCTCGAACTGGTGCTGCCATTGAGCGCCTGCAGGGTAATGGATTGCACATTCGACAACAGCGTGAGGGTCTCATTGAGCGTCGAGCTGCCGAGATTCAGTTGGTTGCTCAACGTCGAGTTGTCCGCGGTGTACTGCGACAGGGCCTGCGAATTGGCCTGCACCCGCTGTGCGCTCGCGTAGGCCACGGGTCCATCGGACGGTTTGGAAACCGACTTGCCGCTGGCGAGCTCCTGGTTGAGCTTACTGACCGTGCCACGCTGCTGCTCAATGCCGTTGAGCGTGTTGCGGTAAAACGTCTGTGAGGTGATACGCATGACGAATCTCTCTAAGGTCCTGGCCGCACTAGGTGGCGCTGAGCAGGGTCTGGAATAATTGGTTGACGGTGGAAATCGCCTTGGCCGACGCCTGATAGGCCTGAGAGAAACGCTGGATATCCCCGGCCTGCTGGTCAAGTGATACACCGGAGACCGCACTCTGGGCCTGCTGCGCACTCTGAACGCTGGCCTTCGCGTTGGCCTGGCTGTTCTGTGCTGCCTGTACTGACGTGCCGACCTGGGCCGTGACCTGCGACCAAGCATCGGTGAGACTCGCCCCCTGCACCGTAGCGGCACTCTGGAGCGCACCCAGCGCATCGGCGTTTTCGCCGCTTTGGGTGCCGCCGGGTGAGAGCGTGAAGCTGTCGCCGGCCGCGGGCGTGCCCTGGATATTCATCTGCCAGTATGGCGCCGGGCTCGCACCGGGATAGTTGATGTCAACTGCCCCGCCGCTACTTGGCGAAAATGTGCCGGTGGACACGGTCGTTCCGGTCGAGGGCTGCACAACCTTGTAGTTGCTGCTTGAAGTGAACTTGACCTGCAGGCTCTGGCCGAAATAGCTGGAGCCAACCATGGCTGCGCCCAACGGCAGGCTGGTGGTCGTGTGTCCCGCGGAAACCGTGCCATTGCCGGCGTTGTTGTTGTTGAGGGCGCCGGTCGCGCCGTAGGTACCGGCTTCACCGACATAAGGGGCCGCCGCGGCGATCGCCTTCGGATCCGCAGTTGTCATCTGGATATTGGCGGCGGCACCGTTCACCGGATCGATGGTGAAACTGTCACCCGACGTTGCACTGCCCGACACCGCGACCTGAATGCCGTCGAAGTTGAGCGCGCTGCCGGATCCGACATTCTGCGTCTTGCCGCTGACCTGGTTCGTGGCCTGCCAGTTGCTGCCGTTGTAGGTCAGCTGGAACGGACCGCCGTTGCTGGGCAGTTGCGTCGGATCATTGAGCGTAGCTGACAGGGTTTCACTGCCACTGTTGCTGCTCTGCGGCACAATCGAGGGCGTGGGCAGCGTCATCAGGGGGCTGCCCTGGTTGCCGTTGAGATTCAAACCCTGCGCCTGCTGGCCGTTGATCACGCTTGCCGTGATCGCGGCGAAACGATTGACTTGCTGCAGCTGTTGGCTGGCCTGTGTCTGCGCCTTGAGCACCCCGCCGATCTGGCCGGTCAAGGCGCCGCTGGGAATCGTGTGGCCGTCGCTCAGCTGAACGACCGGCGCCTGCCCCGGCAAGTCGATGAACTGCATTGCCTTGGCGCCGGAGCCGTTGAGCAGCACATGGCCGCGCACCCCGAGGCGTACCGTACCGTTGGCATGCCGGATCACATTCACCCCAACGAGCGCCGAAAGCTTCTGCAGCGCGGCCGATTGCTGATCCAGCAATGCATTCGTATTCTGTCCCGAGCGATTGCGAAGCGACTGGTTGATCTGCGCGAGGTTCTGCACGATCTGGTTGGCCTGCTGGGTCAGATTCGCGCCCTGCTGCGACAGGCTGGATATGCTGCCGCTGACACTTTGCGACAACGTGTTGAACGTGCCGGTCAACTGCTGACCGTCGGCGATCAAGGTCTGGCGTGTCGGGATGTCGGAGGGGTTGGAACCGACCGCCTTGGCATCGGAGAAGAACTGATTGAGGCTGCTGGAAATACCGCCGGATGAACTGAAGTTTGATTGCAGGTTGGTCAGCGCATTGACCAGTGAATCGGCCTGTCCCTGGCTGGCATTGGCCGCACGCAGCCGGGTATTGGCGAACTGGCTGACGCTGCGGTTGATGCCGGTGACGTTGACCCCGGTGCCGGCCGCCTGATCGACGCCTTCATAGCGCGTGGCCAGTGCAGCCGTGCGCTTTGCGTAGCCGGTGGTATTCGCATTGCTGACATTCTCGGATATGGCATTGAGCGCCGAGCGATAGGCTTCGAGACCGCTCAAATCCGTTCCTAATACGCCGCTGAGTCCTGCCATGATGTCCTACCTCGTAAAAACGGCCGCGACGAACACGCTGCCACCTACCCTCTATTCGTCACCGAACCCGAATTCTTAACCGCGGCCATAATCTGGCGCATACGCGGCGAGTTCGCCACCGCCTCGATTTTCGCGGCATAACGCGGGTCGGTCGCATAGCCGCTGTCCTGCAGGGCACGGGCGTAACCCGACACGGTGCCCTGGCCCACCGCCTGCGCATGCCCGCTCTTAAGTACGGAGACGAAATCCTGAAGCGCATGACGGGCCGAGGGATACTGCTGGAATTGCGAGCGCACCCGGCGCATGACGCCCTGCTGGAATTCGTGGGTGAACGCGCCGAATGAATCCCCGCCACCGTGGGCCTTGACGCCGAGCAGGTTGTGTCCAGTGGCGTGCCGGCCCCAGCCGGTCTCCAGCGCCGCCTGAGCTAGCAGTGCCTTGGCCGGCACGCCCAAGGCCTCGGCTGCTGACTTGATCTCATGCCATATCTTGTGGACCCATGACTGCGGATCGGATGATGACGCGTCACTGGCCGGTGTCGGCGCGCTGGACGAGATGGCCGGGCTGGCCGGGCTGGCCGCCGATGATCCCGCCTGAGCCGGGAGCGCGCCGGACACTTGCGCCGACTGAGCAGATGCGGCCTGTGGCCCCATCAACTGAGACAGGGTGGTTTGCGTCAATGCGCGATCGGCCCCGGCAAAATCCTGGCTCGCCACCTTGCGCCACATCATGCGCTGGTAGACTTGGCCGCCATAGCCCGTGGTCGACGGCCCCATCTTGACCGACGACATGGCCTGCGCGACCTCGTTCCACAGCATGCCTTCGAACTTCTCGACCACCTGTTGCATGCGCTGACGGCGGCTGGCCGACGCCCCCTTCCCGGCATCGGCCGCCGACAAACTCATACGGGATGACGCGATATCGGTCATCATTCTACCTTCACGTGGGCCTTGAGCGCGCCGGCATCCTTGAGCGCCTGCACGATGGCAATCAGATCCGATGACGTGGTGCCGATGGCATTGAGCGCACGCGCCACCGCCCCGAGCGTGGTGGCGTGCGGCAGCTTCACGACATGCGCGTTGCTCTGGCCGGCGGCCACATTGGCATTGGTCACACCCGCAGTTTGACCATTGCTAAATGGCCCGGGCTGCGAGACACCGTTCCGAGCCTGGACCCGCACGGTCAGGTTGCCGTGTGAGACCACGGCGGGGCCCAGCTGGACCCCTGCGCCCATGACGATGGTGCCGGACTGCGCGTCGATCACCACCTGCGGCGGGCGTTTGCCGGGATTGACCTGCAGTTGCATCAGTCGCGACATCTGCGCGACGCGGTCGGGGCCGAGATGACTGACCACCACCTCGCCGGGCGATGTGGCATGCGCCGTATTCGGCCCGAACGTCTTTTGGATCGCGCCGGCGATATGCGCCGCGGTGGTAAAATCCGGTCGATCGAGCAGCAGTTTGGTCTGGTCGTGCTGCTGAAAGGACGCGTGAATGGTTTTGGCAAGGATGGCGCCGCCGGGAATATGACCGACCGTCGGCGTATTGACCCGCGATGACGACCCGGCCGCACTGGCCTCATAGCCGCTAACCAGAACGGCACCCTGCGCCTGGGCGTAGACCGCCCCGTTACCCCCTTTGAGCGGGGTGGGCAGCAATACGCCGCCATTGATGGACTTGGCATTGCCCATCGCCGACACGGTGACATTCAGATGCTGTCCGCGGTGTTTGAATGCCGACAGCTGGGCGGTGACCATGACCGCGGCCACGTCCCTGGGCTGCATGTAGGAGTTGCCCTGCAGGCGGACCCCCATCTGACGCAACATGTTCTTGATCGACTGCTGAGTGTAGGGAACCTGGGTGGTCTGATCGCCGGTGCCAGGCAGGCCGACCACGAGGCCATAACCGACCAACTGGTTGTCGGGCGCCCCGGATAAGCTGACCAAGGCCTTGATCGTCTGAGCACCGGCCGGCGGGGCGACGGCAAAGACCATGAGCAGCGTGCCGACCCATCGAGGCAAAGTACGTTTCCGCATCGTATTCCGTCCGGGTTTGGAGTCCATCAGAACGGCCAGATCTTGTTCAGCACATTTTCCATCCATGGCACCCGCTGCGCCGTCTGCATCGCGCCGGTGCCCACGTACTGTACGTTCATGTTGGCGAGATTATTCGACGAGACGGTGTTGTTCGGGCCGATGTCCTGTTGACGCGCGTAACCCGTGATCTGGATCGTGCGCACCTCACCGTCGATGTTCACGTCCGTGCGCCCGCGCAGCGACAGCACTCCATTGGGCTCGACTTGCGTCACCACGGCCGTGACCTGCCCCTGGACCTGATTCGAGGCGCTGGTCTGGCCCTTGCCCTTGAACTGGTTGTTGCTGCTGGTGTTGAACGAGGGTTTGAACGGCGAGCCGTTCAGGGAACCCACCGTCAACGGCACGCCGAGGAACGCCGACACGCTGTCGTTCACCGAGGATTGACGCTGGAGTTGGGCGTTGTCGTTCGCGCTCGCCGTCGCATTCTGGGCGATGTTCACCGTCACCAGATCCCCAGACCGCCAGAACCGATGGTCCTGAAACAGGGACACGTGCGAGCGCGAGGAAAATACTAGCCCGCCCGTTGCTTTCGGCGAACTCTGCGGTTTCACCGGCATGGCCTGCGGCTTGAGATAGGCATGCTGAGCAGGCGGGTTGGTGGCACAGCCAGCCAGCGCGGCCAGCGCGGCCAGCGTCAGAACGGCTCGAACGAACGCGCTGGGCATTGGCGTTACGGCCCCATCTGAGCGAGGTAGTTCATTTCATTGTCGGCGCCGTGCGCCGCCTCGGTGCCCAGCTGATAAGCGCGCTGCGAACTGATCAGCTTGACCATCGAATCCACGATGTTGACGTTCGACTGCTCGACAAAGCCTTGTCGCACACTGCCGATGCCATTGGTCTGCGGCGGGCCGACCTGGGGCGGGCCGCTGGCGTTGGTCCGCATGAACAGGTTACTGCCCTGGGGCTGCAGGCCCTGCGGATTCACGAAGCTTGCCAGCTGCAATTGGCCGACCTGCTGGGCCTGACTTGAGCCCGGCAACGTCACCGATACGGTGCCGTCAGTGCCGACGGTGACCGACTTGGCATTGTTCGGAATGTTAATGCCGGGTAGTACGGTATAGCCGTCCTGGGTGACCAGTTGGCCGTTCTGATTGAGCTGCAACGAACCGTCGCGGCTATAGGCGGTCTGCCCGTTCGGCATCTGGACCTGGAAGAAGCCGCTGCCGTTGATTGCCATGTCCAGCGGATTCTTGGTCTGCTTGAGATTGCCCTGGGTCTGGATCTTCTTGACGCTGGCCACGCGCGTCCCGGTACCGAGATCGAGCCCCGACGGGTAGACCGTATTGTTGGTCGATTGGGCGCCGGGTTGCACTTGGTTTTGATAGAGCAACGACTCGAACTGTGCCTTCCCCCGCTTGTAGCCGGTAGTGTTGACGTTGGCGAGGTTGTTGGAAACTACGTCCATGTTGGTCTGCTGGGCCTGCAGCCCTGTCGCGACCGTCGAAAGTGCGCGGAACATAAGCGTCTATCCTTGACTGATAAGAGAATTGAGGCCGCTGGCCATCGACTCCGTGCTGTGCACCAGCTTGGTTTCCATCTGGAACGAGCGGGTATCGGAAATGAGCTGGGTCATGGCCTTGACCGCACTCACGTCCGAGCCCTCCAGGTAGCCCTGCTTAACTTGTGTACCCGTAGCTTGCTGGATCGGGGCAGCGTTCTTGGGCACTGCAAAGCGGCTGTCGCCGATGCGCTTGAGGTGGCCCTGCGGTTTCTGGGCAATAAACAGCTGATTGAACTGCTGCGCCTGCTGATTGCCCTGCCCCGCCGGCACACCGGAAATCGTGCCATCACTGCCGATCACCATATGCTGGAGTTTGGGCAGGCTGATCGGATTCTTGTTGGCGCCGAGAACCACGCTCCCGGCGCTGTCCCGCACCAAACCGTTCTGGCCGCGATGGAGCCGGCCGTCGCGCGACAGGGCCATCTGACCCGATGCGGTGCGGGTCAGCAGCCACCCCTTGCCATTGAGCGCCACATTCCATGGCGAACCGGTGCGATTGATCGCACCGGCCTGGCGCGAGTAGCCACTGTCCTGGGTCACGACATCGGACTGGCCGGCGTCCGGGGCGGGCCCCACCAAGGGCACGCTGCGCAGGTTGCCGACCTGGGCGCGAAAACCCGTGGTGTTGGCGTTGGCGAGATTGTTGCTCTGCAGAGCCTGCCGATAACTGGTGGCCTGCAGCCCGCTCATTGCGCTATAGAGCGTCGGGGAACTCAAAGCGAAGATCCTCCATAACAGTACCGATGCCAGGCTGCCGGAGTCGGGCCCGGGGCGACGGCTGGCGGCTGGTTCCTGGTCGCCGCCTCGGATCGCTTGCAGTCCTGAATCACGACAGCATTAGCCACTAGATTTGCAGCAGACGCTGCGTGTCCTGCTTGTCCGTGCTGATGCTCTTGGTGTTCGCCTGATAGGCCTGCTGGTCGGTGATCAGGCTCACGAGCTTGCTCGACAGGTCCACATTGGACTGCTCGAGCACACCGGACTGCACCTTGCCGGCATTGCCGACACCGGGCGCATTGATATTGGCCGGCCCCGAGGTGGTCGTCGCCAGGAAGGCGTTATTGGACGCCGGGTTCAGCCCCTGCTGGTTGACGAAGTTCGCCACGGCCACCGTGCCGACGGTTTTCGTCTGCCCGTTGGAATACTGGGTCTGAACCTGCCCCTGGTTGTTGATCTTCACGCCCTGGTAAGTCCCGGGCGGAAAGCCGTCATTGGTCGTGCTGTTGACCGCAAACTTCTGAGCGGCGAGTGACGTCCCTTGAAAGTTGAAGTTGATGTTCGAGCTGCCGGCCCCGTTACCCCAGTTGACCGTGAGCGGCGCCGGCGTCGAGCCACCCGTCAGCTGCCCGCTGGAGCTGAACGTCAGACCGCTCCCGAGCTGTGACGCTGATCCGACCGTGCTGCCGTTGGCGTTGACCGGCTGGGCATAGACCTGCCACTTTGCCGGCGTGGTGGCCGTGGCCGTCCCGCCTTGCTTGCGGAAGTACAAATTGACGTTGTTCGCGTTGCCGAGCGAATCGTAGGCCGTGACCGAGGTGGTGGCATTATAGGTGTTCGGGTTCGAAGCCGAGAACGATGAGCCCGACGGGATCGCGCTGTCACCCTGGTTGAGGTTCAGGCTGAGTTTGACCTGGGACGTCGGCGTGGCGGCCTGCGAGGCCCGGCTGACCGTCAAGGGACCGGCCTGACCGCTGGTGTTCGTGCCCTGGAAACCCAGAACCGAATCACCGGAGGCATTGACGATCTGGTTGGTGCTCGGATTGAGCTGAAAGTTACCGTCGCGGGTGTACTGCTGCGTGCCGTGGTGATTGGTCACGAAGTAGCCATTGCCCTGAATGGCCAGATCCAGCGGATTGCTGGTCGTCTGGGTATTGCCCTGCTGGAAGCTGCGTTCGATGTTACCCGTGCTGACCCCGAGGCCCGCGCTGTTCGGCGTAGACGGATAGATGTCGGCGAAACGCTGGGTCCCGGACTTGAAGCCGGTGGTATTGGCATTCGCCAGATCGTTACTGGTGACGTTGAGGCCGGCCTGCGCAGCCTTGATGCCGGAGACGGCGGTATTCAGACTCATCGATGATTCCTCCTTAAAGGATCTGCTGCACGTTGCTCAGGGCGAGCGAATTGGGGCTGCCGGCCAGACTCAGTGAGACGGCGCCGCCGGACGACTGGACACCCGTCACGGTGTACAGCGAGGCTGGCGTGGCGGTCACGGAGCCACCGCCGCTGTTGCTCGCCGCCACCGAGAACTGGTAGGCCTGATTCGGCGAGCCGTTGGCCCACTGAAAGGTGTGGGTGCCAGCCCCCAGGGCGCCGAGGCTGACCTGGCCGACCGTCTTTCCGCTGGCATCCGCGACGTTGACCGCGACATTCTTCGCCGCACTGTTGAGCTTGAATGCGCCCGTGGCGTGACCACTGGCATTGGTCACCAGCGCATCGCCGCTGGTGGTCACCTGCTTGCCGACCAGCGCCGAGGCCTTGGATAGCGCACTCGCGGTCTGGGTCGAGGCCATGCCCTGGGCGGTATTGTTCAGGGTGTTGACCCCGGTGGCGGTCGAGAATGCCGCCATCTCCCCGGCCAATTGTTGCTCCTTAACCGGCTGGGTCGGGTCCTGGTGCTGCAGCTGGGTGGTCAGCAGCTTGAGAAACGACTGCTCGTTGATCTGATTGAATGCCGAAGACGAGGTGCTGGATGATGAGCCGTTGCCAGTCGTCGACTGGGTCGCCGGGGCGATCCCGGTCGTGGCATTCATCGGGGCATTGAGTACGCTCATGGAACGCTCCTGAGGTTACAAGTCACGAATAATGGCCTGATCGATCTGCTCGCCCTGATGGAGCATCGACAAATTGGCCTTATAGCTCTGCGTGGCATCAATCATGTCGCTCATCTGGCGCACTAGCGAGACGTTGGACCCGACCACATAGCCCTGCTTGTTCGCCGCCGGATTACCCGGGTCATAGGTTTTCTTGAGCGGAGCCTGACTCTGAACCACACCTGTGACGTGGACCCCGGCGGCGCCGCTGGCCTCGGGCTGGTCCGCGGCGAATACCGGCAGGCGGGCCCGAAAGGGCGTGCCGTTGGCCGAGGTGGTCGAATCGGCGTTGGCCATATTGCCCGCGATCAGGTTCAGGCGCTGACGCTGGGCCAAGAGTGCACTGCCGGAAATATCGTAGATGCCGGACATGGTCACCTTCCTTTCTGAAACACACACGGGGTGGCGATCCCGCTATCCATTACTGCTGCCCTTGTTGGGGCGCAGCGCCGTAATCATCGATTGCGTACTGCCGTTGAGGAACGTCAGGGACTCACGCATCCGGGTGGCATTGGCCGCCGCTACCAGACTTTCGTGATCCGCCGACACGTCGTTGCCGTCCAGCCCAGTCGGCAGGCCACGCTCATACTGCGCGGCTGGCGGGCTATCGTGCTGCAACCGTGCGGCCAGCGCTTTTTTGAAATCGACGCCCCGCGCCTTGTAGCCCGGTGTATCCGCGTTGGCGATGTTCGAGGCGGTGAGGCGCTGCACCCGAGCACTGGCCTGCAGGGCGGCACCGAAGTAGTTGATCGAGTCGAGTGTCGGCATGGCAGACCGAATGCGAGGTTTGATGAGTAATAGTGTTATGGTCATAATAGACACGTCACGCCATGGTCTGCAAACATGGCATCCAATTCGAGGCGGGAGGGACCCTCATGAGTTATGCCGTTGCGCCGATCCAGGCGCTGCATCAGGCCGGACTTTCGTTGACGTCGCAGAACAAAGCGAGCCAGCCAAGCTTTGCCCAAAGCCTGAATCAGGCGCTCGAAAATGTCAGTCAGGCGCAGCACACTTCCGACGTCAGTAACCGGGCCGTCGTCAGCGGCGCCCCAGGTGCCAGCTTGGAGAAGGCCATGGAAGCCTCCGCCCACGCGCGGGTTGACTGGAACGCCACCGTTGCCGTGCGTAACCACATCGTCAACGCCTATAGCACCATCATGAACATGCCGGTCTAAGGGGGTCCGCGTGGCCGGGTTCGACTGGAAGGCGTTTGTAGCCGCTCAACGCGCGCGGGTGGCCGAATGGCCGAGATGGGTTTGGATGGTCGTCGCAGGCAGTGTGGCCGCAGCGCTCCTCCTAGTGGTCATCCTCGGACGCGGGCCGAGCTACTCACCGCTTTACGATGGCCTGTCGGCGAGCGAAGGCGGCCAGGTCATCGACAAGCTGCAAAAGCTCGGCATTCCCTACAAGCTGAACTCCAGCGGCAGCATCATCAGTGTGCCCGCCCCCGACCTGGCCCGTGCGCGACTCAAGCTTGGCCAGATGGGGGTACCGGAAAGTCAGGGCAGTCAGGCCTATCAGAAACTGACGAAAGGGTCGATGACCACGAGCGCAACCGCCGAGAACGCGCTGTCACGTCGCGCGATCGAAAACCGACTCAGCCAGGCGATCGAGGGGATCAATGGCGTCAGCAACGCCCGGGTCACGCTCGCCCTGCCTAAATCCACACCCTTTCTCAAGAACCAGCCGCATCCCAAGGCGTCTGTCTGGATTCGCGTGGGTGCAGGCGGACTCTCAACCAATCAGGCGCAGGCGATTGGTCAGATGGTGGCCAACTCCGTCCCGGGCCTCGATGCCAAGCGGGTCACCGTCACCGACCAGAACGGCAATGTATTGGCGCCCGTGTCGCACTCCGGGCTCGGCGAGGCCCAGCAACAGATCCAGTTCACATCGCAGGTCGAGCACCGCACCGAGCGTCATATTGAGGCATTGATCCAGCCGTTGCTCGGCACGCAGAACATGCGGGTGTCGGCCGCGGCCTCGATTGACTTCACGCAAGCGACATCGCGCGCTGAACAGTACGGTCCGAAATCCAAGGTAGGGCAACTCAAGCACGAGACCCATAACCAGGTGGGCGACGGCAACAGCCAGCAGGGGGTGCCGGGCGCCCTCTCCAATCAGCCACCGGGCAAAGCCGCCGCGCCGCTCAAGACATCGCAGCAGAACGGTGGCCAGGGCAACGGCCAAGGCAATGGAAACGGAAACGGCAGCAACCAAGGCCAAGGCAGTAGTCAGGCTGGCAGCCAGACAAGCCAGCAGAAGACCGCCCCTCATTCCAGCAGCAACAAGTGGGATGTTCATTATCAAGTCGATCATTCGACAACGGTCTCGCACGCTCCGCCTTGGCACCTCAAGGGGTTGTCTGTATCGGTCGTCCTCAATCAACACGCCATGGGGTCGAACAAGCAGCTGGCGGCGCAGATCAAGCAGATCGTCCAGAGCGCGATTGCTGCACCCAACCTCAAGGTCAACGTGGCCGAAGTGCCGTTCGGGATTGAGAACGCACCCACGCCAGCCACCACCTCGTGGCGTGCCTATGTGAGCAGTTCGGCCCTGATGAAATCGCTCATGGCCCTGCTTGCGGCGTTGCTGATCCTGTTCGGTCTGGCCAAGCCATTGGCGCGCTGGATTCGTGAATCGCTGCCCACGCCGCCGCGACCTGCCTGGACCCAACGACGGACGCGGTCCGGCGTTGATGATGGCGACGGAGAAGTTGTGAGCCCGCAGGTCGATCATCAGCGCCAAGTCGAAAGTGCGCAGGAGCTGGCGCGGACTCGACCGGAGGAAACGGCCGAGTTGCTGCGTCGCTGGATACGGGGCGAAGACAGCAACGGCGAGAACAATAGCGGCGAGGAAGTCAATGACGGGGCTTGAGAAAGCAGCTGTACTCTTGCTGAGTCTCGGCGAGACCACCGCGGCCCAGGTCATGCAGCACATGGATGAGGCCACGCTCAACGGGATCTCGAGCACCATGACCCGCATGCGGCGGCTGGATACGAAGCAGAGCCAGCAAGTGCTGAGAGAATTCACGCGGGGCATGCAGGACAGCACCGGCCGCAATGTTGACAGCTTCCACTATGTCCGCGATGTCCTGGACAGCGCGCTGGGGGAAAGAGAAGCCGCGCGCGTGATGGAATACATCATGCGGGGCGACTCCATGGCCATGACCATGGACATCATGAAGGAAACGACTCCGGCGATGCTTGCCGAGCAGCTGCGCAACGAGCGCCCTCAGGCCATCGCGCTCGTGCTGGCCCATCTGGACCCGGCAGCCGGCGCGGACCTACTGTCGCACCTCGCCCCGGATGTGGCGCAGAACGTGCTCTATCGCTATGCCAAGCTCGATACCATCCAACCGCACATCCTGCGGGATCTCGCCACGATGCTGGGCGAACAACTCTCCGGCGAGCTCGGGGTGCGAGAGTTGTCCGACATCGGCGGTCCCCGCAAGGCGGCAGACCTGTTGAACAACGTCGAAGGCACAACCTCTGAGCGAATGCTCAGCGAGTTTGCGGATAGCGAGCTGGCCGATAGCATTCGCGAGAACATGTTCACGTTCAGCGACCTGGTCACGCTCGATTCGCGCAGCCTCCAGGCGCTGATCCGCGAAATTCCGCACGAAGACCTGGTGCCCGCGCTCAAGGGTGCCGCGCCGGAAGTGGTGGACAAGCTGCTGGAAAACGTCTCCACGCGGGCCGCCGAAGCGCTTCGTGAGGATCTCGACAGTGGCCCGCCCGTGCGTCGCGCCACAGCCGAGGAAGCCAAGAAATCGATTCTTCGCGTCGCCCGGCGTCTGGATGCCGAGGGCACAATTACTATTTCCAGCGACGAGGACCTGCTGTGACAGATCAATCGATCAATACCGCGCTAACCGGAACGCAGCCGGCCGCCGGCCCTGCCGGCACCAACGCTCGGGGCGCGTCGTCCGATGCGAACAGCTGGAATGACGCGATGCAGCAGGCGCAAGCGCGACATAGCGCCCACGCGGCGCCCGACCGCGCGTCGGCCCGGCGGGACAAGTCGTTAGGCCAGGATGCGGTTGGCGCGCGCAGTCCGTCGCCAGCCCCATCGGGCGGACAGGCCACGCCTGCGCACGGTCAAACACAGAACAGGTCATCGTCGCGGGATGCGCAACAAGCTGACGAAAAAGCCCAAGGCCATAAAACAAGCCATGCTCATGGGGGCGGCCATACCTTAGCCCAAGGCCAGGCAAAGTCGGCTGACCGGCACCAGAAGTCGACACCCGCGAATACGGATGCGGCGGCTGCGGTAGTCGTTACGTCGGCGCCAACCCCGCCTGCGGCCAAGTCCTCCATCGCGGATAACGGAACGGCGCACGGCGATACACGCCAGCCACAGGCATCGCATGAGGCCACGGCCGCTGCGGCTGGCGCGCAGGCCCACCAATCGAGCCACACTTCCGGGCATACGAAGCCTCGATCGCCCCAATCGAAGCCAACCCTCGCCGCTGACAGGAAGGCCACCCAGCCGGTCGGTGACGGGACGAAGTTGAAGCGCTCGACGGGGTCGGGCGCCTCGGGTCAAAACGCGGATCGGTCAGCGGTCGCAGCTCCGCCTTCAACCCGGGCGGCGGGCCAACGGATCACGCCCGGTGGGCCTTACATGGCTCATCGGCAAGCCCATCGATCCAGCAAGACCACGCGTCGTACAGCGTCGCCCTCCCCCGTCACGCCCCCGAACAAATCCGGCCGCAGCGGGCCGACCCCAACATCACAAGTCGACCGGACGCTTGCAGCTCGTACGACTGACAAATTTGGCGACAGTCGGCCACACACCGACATGTCCGCCGCCCGAACAGGGCGCAAAGGCGGGAAGGCGTCGGCAAAGTCGAACCCGAATCTCGGCCAAGCCATGAATCACACGATGGCCGCGGCGGACCTCAATCCTTCGTCGGGGATCGCAAACGCGGGGACAAGCGCGTCCGGCGCCAACGGCGCCGCTTCGACTGCGCTGACGCCGCAGTCCGTCGCGCAACTCAATGCACAGATCCATTCGCTGCACCAGGCCGGAGGCGGTTCGACTCAGATCAATCTGCACCCGGCTTCATTGGGCGCGATCCAGATCCAGGTCCAGATGCAGGGCACGCATCAGGCCCAAGTCACGTTCAATGCTGCTCAGACCGCCGCTGCCCAGGCGATTCAGGCCAGTCTGCCGCAACTGGCCAGCGCGATGCAGCAGCACGGTATTCAACTATCGCAGCCGCAAGTCAACACCGGCAGTGATGCAGGCTCTGGACAGACGCCAAACAGCGGGCAACAGCCCGGCCAGAACCCGGCCGGTCAGCAATCTCAAGGGCAGCCGTCACAGGGCCAACAGCAGCATTCACAGCCACGGCAGCCGATGACCGCCCTGGCCGCAGGCGAGGTCGGTCGCCGATCGGCACCGGATCAGACGACCCAACCATCACGACCGGGGGTCCGCGCCTATGCCTGACCATCAGCCACCCCGTAGCCACATCGAAACGGTTGACCTGGTCGCGCCCACGCGCGTCGTGCGCGGTCGCCTGCCCGCCATTGAGGCAATCCAGGATCGTCTGTCGCGCCAACTCCGCGCCGATATGTTTAGAGAACTCCGCTACGGGGTTCAAATTGAGGACGCCAGCACGAATTTCGACGCCCACGATGAGGTGATGCGCACCATGCCGGGCCCGGCCTACGTGGGCATCGTGAGCATGCCGCCGCTACGCGGGTTTTCAGTGATCGCTATCGAAGGCAGCCTGATCGGCGCGGTGGTTGACCGAATGTGCGGTGCGTCCGAACCTGATCCGCAGCCGCATCGACCGGAGTTTTCGCAGCTTGAGATGCGGATAGCGCAGCGGGTTCTTGATGTGGTCCGCAAGTCCGTACAATACGCATGGCAAGGCGTGGCCGATCTATCGATCGATATCGTGCGCACCGAAGTCAATACATCCTTCATTGCAATCGCCGATGGCGACGAGCCCCTGATCACGATGCGGATGACCGCGGCGATGGCGACCGGCAAGGGCCAGATCCTGATCGGTACGCCCTACCCGTCCATCGATCCGATTCGCGACCGGCTGGCGACCACCGCCGCCATGACCGAGACCCCGGAGAATGATAAGCGCCACTGGGAACAGCAGATGCGCCAGGCCGCCAGCGGCGCCCCGGTCACCATTCACGCCGATCTCGCCCACAGCACAATCAGCTCCGCCGAGCTTGCACATCTGAGGCCGGGCCAGATTCTGCCGATACGGATACCGCCGACCACACGGGTCTATAGCGGCACGAACTTGTTGTTCGAAGCCGAATACGGCACTCACAGCGACAACCACGCCCTGCGCGTGAGCCGATTTAACACGCTGCATTTCGACGCGGAGGAACACCAACGCCATGACCGAAAAGGACAAACCCAGCACGCCGGAGAACCCGGAGCCGATGGACAGCAACAAGACGGAAGCCACGCCGGGACAGGACAACATGAGTGATTCGGAGGTTAAACCGGTTACTTTGGGTGATCTGAATGACGAGTCGCGCGCGAGCGGTTCTCGGATGCCCTCGTCGCTGCTCGATCCGATCCGGGTGGATCTGACCGTCGAGCTCGGCCGGACCCGGATGACCTTCAGGGAATTGCAGATGCTGACCCAGGGCACGATCGTCGAGCTGGACCACCTGGTCGGGGACCCACTCGAGATTCGCGCCAACGGCCACTTGGTGGCGCGTGGCGAAGTGGTCGCAATCAAGCAGGAGCACTACGGCGTGCGGATCACCGAGGTCGTCCAGCCCGGTCAGGCGGCCGAGGCCGGCGAGGCGTGAACACCTGGACTCAGGTGGCCAACGGCGCGTGGGTGGCCCTCGGCTGGCTGGCCGGGCCGCCGCTGGCCCTTGCCTTCGGCCTTGGCCTGGTGTTCGCCATCACGCAAGCCGTGACCTCGATTCAGGAAAGCTCGCTGAGTTTCGCGCCGAAGCTGATCGGCCTGATCGCCCTGCTCGCCCTGGCGGGCAGCAGCATTTTCGAGGCAGTCACGCGTTACGCCACCACCCTGTATAGCTCGATCCCGGTGCTGATCGCCCATGGCTGATACCGCCGCAACGCCAACATTGCGTCGCCGACAGCTACCGGCGGCGTTGCTCGTGGGCCCCCTGGCGATCCTGCTGGTGATCGCCATGATCGTGGTGCCGCTGCCCGCCTTCATGCTGTCGTTCCTGTTCGCGCTCAATATCGCGGCGGGCCTGCTGATTCTGGCGACGAGTCTATACATTCTCGCGCCGACGGACCTGACGGCTTTCCCGTCTCTGCTGCTGGTCACCACGCTAGCGCGGCTCGCACTGAACGTGGCCACCTCGCGCGTAATCCTGCTGCACGGCTACCAAGGGCCGACCGCCGCTGGCGCCGTAATCGAGTCATTCGGCGAGTTTGTGGTCGGCGGCAACTACGTCGTCGGCTTCATCATCTTCATCATCCTGATTGTGATCAATTTCGTGGTGGTCACGAAGGGCGCCGGCCGCGTCGCCGAGGTGAGTGCGCGGTTCGTGCTCGACTCCCTGCCCGGCAAGCAGATGGCCATCGATGCCGATCTGAATGCCGGCATGCTCGATCCGAAGCAGGCCGAGAAGCGACGCGACCAGGTGCGCAAGGAAGCCGATTTCTTCGGCGCGATGGACGGGGCGTCCAAATTCATTCGCGGGGACGTGATCGCGGCCATGATCATTCTCGCGATCAATCTCATCGGTGGCCTGGCCGTCGGCATGCTCCAGCACGGCCTGCCCCTGTCCGCGGCGGCGCGGACCTACACGCTGCTCACCATCGGAGACGGCCTCGCAGCCCAGATCCCGTCCCTGACCATCTCCATCGCCGCCGGTCTGGTCGTCACCCGGGTGGCCTCCGGGCAGGACGTCGGCGCCCAGGTTGCGGCCCAGATCGGCCGATTCCCGCAAGCGCTTGCGGCAGCCGCCGGCCTGATGACCATTCTTGGCCTCGTGCCCGGCATGGCCCACTGGCCTTTCCTCGTTCTAGCGCTGGCGCTCGGGGCGTCGGCCTGGCTGACCTACCGTCGCCGGGCAGCCGAGGGCCAGACCTCCGATGATTCGGGCGACGAGAGCGCCGACGCGGCCGGAGCGCAAGCCAGCGCCGAGACGCAACAGCCGTTGTCCAACCGGGATGTGAGCGGTGTTGACCCCCTGGGTCTGGAAATCGGATTCGCGCTGGTGCCACTGATCGAACACTCGGGTCAGCGTTTTCTGGATCGAATGCGCACGGTCCGCGAGCGCTACGGCCAACAGATGGGCTTCATTGTGCCGCCCGTCTATATCCGCGATAGCGACCAGCTTTCGCCGAACGAGTACCGGTTCACGATTCGCGGGGCATCGGTCGGCAATGCCGAACTCATGCCGGAAATGTGGCTGGCGATCACCGGCCCGTCTGTGAGCGAGCCGCTGACGGTCGGGCGCGAGACGGTCGAACCGGCGTACGGAAGCCAGGCCTATTGGATCGATCACGACGACATTGATACGGCCGAGGCTTACGGCTATACCGTCGTCGATCCGCAGAGCGCAATGGCGACCCACCTGGATCAGGTGCTGAAACGATACGGCCATGAGTTGCTGGGCCGACCCCAGGTCGAGGCCCTGATGAATGGGCTCGCGGACAACGCGCCCCGGCTCGCTGAAGAAATTCAGCGTCACCTCAGCACCGGAACGATTCGCCAGGTGTTGCAGGACTTGCTAGCCGAGCGGCTTCCCATCCGCGATCTGGAAACAATCTGTGAGACGGCGCTGGAAGCCGCCGTGGCCGGAGAGCGCAATCCGGCCACAATCAGCGAACAAGCACGCGTTCAAATGGGGCGGTTCATCGTCGACTGGCTTAGCCAAGGGGCCAACACGCTCCAGGTTGCAGTGCTCGATCCGGACCTCGAGGAACTGATCGGGCGGGGGATTGCCACCGCCCGGGATAACGGCATGCCGGATGCACTTGAGCCGAATGCGGCCCATGAACTCCGCGCAGCAGCACAACAGGCGCTTGATCGGTTCCAGGACGCCGGGCTACCGCCGATTCTGGCCGTACAGTCGGTGATGCGTCGCCCGGTTGCGCGCACGGCCTCTCCATTGTCGGTCATCGCCCTCGAGGAAATCCCGCAGGACAAACCTGTCCAGGTCTTGTTCAGAGTGCCGGACAGGTCGGACGATGAATAACGCGAACGCGTGCCCCAGTCAGCCGCAGCCCCCCACGACCGAAGAGGCGGTGCGGAACTATGCGTTGTGGATAAAGCGCACCGCGCTTTATATGCGCAGTACCATGCCGTGGGCGGATCTGGAAGAATTGATCCAATGGGGAACCGTCGGGCTTCTGGAGGCACTGGAACGGTTCGACCCCAGCCGGGGCAAGCCATTCGAGGCCTTCGCGAATCGCCGTATACGGGGCGCGATGATCGACAGTCTGCGCCGCGAAGGCCGGGAGGCGAGCCGCGTTGCCACGCCCCATGCCGCCGAGCAGACGATCGGGCGATCCGCAGCATTCGATGATCCGGCCGATCGGGTCATCGCGGAAAGCGAGCGCACCCAACTGACGGAATACATTGCGCAATTACCACAGCGACAGCAGACCATCCTTCACCTGTTCTATATCGAAGAACACAACAACCGGGAAATCGCGCAAGCCTTGGAAGTCAGCGAAGCCTACATATCGAAAACGCGCCGCCAGGCGATTGAGCGCATCGCCGAATTGATGCGGAATGACAACCCCAACGCCGGAGGACAATCGTGAAACTATCGTCGCTTGTTGCCGTGGTGGGCGCTATCGCTGTGGTGCTGTACACCAACTTCAGCGAAGGCGACCCGCTGGGGGCACTGATCAATACCGAGGCGGCAGTGATCGTGCTCGGGGGCTCGTTCATGGCCATTCTTGGCCAGTTCCATCTCAAGGGCGTGATCCATGGACTCAAAGGCCTGAAATGGCTAGTAAAACCCCCGACCCATGATCCCGCCAGCTTGGTCGACCAGTTCGTCGACTGGTCACGAATAGTCCGGAAACAGGGGCTGCTCAGTCTCGAGGACAGTCTTGAGGAGATCGATGACTCATTTCTGCATGACGGCCTGCAGATGGTCGTGGACGGCCTGGAGGTTGACACGGTCCGACAGCTGATGAATACCCGTATCGAGACCGATGAGATCGAGGCCAATGAGCCGGCGGAGATCTGGGATGCCGTAGGCGGTTATGCCCCGACTCTGGGGGTTCTCGGCGCCGTCATGGGCCTGATCCACGTCATGCTCCATCTGCACGGGGCCGGCAACGCGATCGGCCAGGGGATCGCGGCGGCCTTCGTGGCAACCCTCTACGGCGTGGGTGCGGCCAACCTCATCTTTATCCCCATCGGCAAACGGCTCGAGCGTTTCGTCGAGGAACAGGCGCGGTACCGGGAGATGGTCGTCGCCGGGCTTACGCTGCTCGCCGAGGGCACGAATTCCACGACCCTGCGCTCGCAACTCGGGGGCTATATCGACGCGCGCACTCAGAAGGCGGCAGACAAGAAAAAAGCCAAACAAGAGGATGAAGATGGCGAGGCGGCGTAAGGCCAAGAAGCAGGACGACGAACGATGGATGGTCAGTTATGCCGATCTGCTGACGCTGATGCTCGCCTTTTTCATCGTCTTGTACAGCCAGTCGATCAACGACGTGTCGCGGCTCAAGGAGATCGAGGCGGGCATGATTTCCGCGTTTCACGGTACGCCTCATGTGATCAAGCAACAGACACCGGGCAACAGCGGCATCCTCAAACATCACCGGTCGCCGATTCCGGTCCCCGATCCGGCGCCGCCGAGTTCTCTGTTGAGAGAGCAGCATGTCCGGTTGCGGATGAAAAAAATCAGCCAGGCTGAAAAGCAACTGCGCAACGTACTGGCGCCGATGATTGCCAACCATGAAGTGAACCTGTCGCGCCAACCCTTAAGCCTGCGGATTCGGCTGGATGCCAAGATTCTCTATCCGAGCGGTCAAGCGAAGCTGACATCCCGAGCCAAGACGCTACTTACAACGATCAGTGGCGTGTTGCAGAATCTGCCGCCCGATTTTCCGATTGTGATCCAGGGCTATACCAACAAGAAGCCAATACATACCGCGGCGTTCCCGTCCAACTGGGAATTGTCGACCATGCGTGCCGTGAGCGTAGTGCATCTGTTCCGCAAAAACGGAATGCCCGGCCAGCAACTGTCGGCCCAGGGGTTTTCTAAGTTTCATCCGGTGGATACGTCCGATACGCCCAAGGCCCTGCGCGTGAACCGTCGCGTGGCCATCCTGATCCAGGCGCCGCAAGTCGGCGAGGCGGAACCTCACCTCAGCGTGAAGCAGGCCATGCAGGTGGTGCCGGGTGGCCGCCAGAAAGCAGAGCCGCAAGCGAACGGCGGCCGCGAGGCCCCGACCTCGAATAGTGGGCCCGCCGACACAACAGCGGCGAGCGACAAGGCAGCACACAACGGCGCACCGAAAAACGGTTGACACGGGAAAAGACCATGGCAGAAGACGACGAGAAGGCCCGAGCCGATGACAAGAGCAAGGGCAAGGGCAAGAGCAAGAGCAAGAACAGCGCGGCCTACCGTCCGATGCGCACGACCCTCACCGCGCTCGGCGTCGGCGCGGGCTGGGCCGCGCTGCACATGCCATCAATTCATGGCCTGAGCCCGTCGCTCGTGACCTGGTTGATCAATGCCCTGATTGCCGCCCTGGCCGCCAAGGCGGCGCTGGAACTGCTGAGTGCGGCCGTCGGGTGGTGTGTGCGCTCAGTCGTGGGTCTGTTCTAGGGGCGCGTGACATGGCGGATCGTAATATCAAGCCGGTTGAGCGCGTCGCCCGGAATGTGCCCCTGAAAATCGGCGGGGACCGCCGCCCGTCGGTCAACCTGGACTCGTCGGAGCATGAGGTCACCGAGCACACCCCGGACCCGGCGCCGAGCGATCGCATGGCCCGGCAACGCCCCACGCCAGATCCGCACACCTATGCCCCGGTGGAGCCGCGGATAGCGACTGAACACCGGCCTGCAGAGGCACCGGCGGCTGACCCAAGCGCCGAGGCGATCGAGGCCGGTCGCCGCGAAGGTCACGAGCAAGGCCGTACCGTAGGCTATGCGGCGGGTTACGAGGAAGGTCTTGCGGCGGGACGCGCCGACGGCCGTGCCGAACGCGAGGCCGAGCAGGCGCAACTGCGCGCTATCCTGGAGGCACTTCACCATCCACTCGACACGCTGCGTGCTGAAATCGCGGATAGCATCAGCGAGGGTGCGCTGCGCCTGGCGCAGCGGCTCGTCGGAGAGGCCCTGACGATCGACCCGACACTGATGCGTGACACTCTGAACAATATCCTGGGTGAAGCCGCCGCCCACAACGGCCCGGGCGCCCGGTTGCAGCTCCGGGTCGCGCCCGACGACCGCGAGGTGACCGAGCGCCTGATCAACAACCGGCGTGCAAGCGATTTGCCGGTGGACCTCATCAACGATGACAAGCTGGCGCACGGCGACGTCCAGGCAACACTCGTACACGACAACGGCGACCCGGCCAATCAGGTCGAATGGGACGCCCGGCTGGAGACTCGATGGCAGACGATCAAACAGGCCCTGTCGAACCCGCAATCCTAGACGCGTATCGCCAGGGGTTGCGCGCGGATGCAGCAGAACGCTTCAATGCGGTGTCCGGTGTCCGCACGATTGCCCGGCTCGGCCGCGTCATCCGCGCCAGCGGCGAGATTGTCTCGGTCTCGGGCCTACCGGCGCCGACCGGCGCGCGGTGTCTCATCGAAGGCGCGGACGGCAGTTGGCTACCCGCCGAGGTGGTTGGCTTTGATGCCGAGGCACTCAAGCTCATGCCGGAGAACGGGACCCAGGGCATTACTCGGGGTGCCCGGGTTCGTCAGGAAGAAGCCACCAAGCGGCCGGTTGTCGGCTGGGGTTTGCTCGGCCGGATCATCGACGGCGAAGGCGAGCCGCTTGATGGTGGACCACCGCCCGACGATACCGATCACTGGCCGCTGCGGGGCCAGCCGATCAATCCCATGGATCGCGAGCCGATCGAGGACGTCTTTGATTGCGGTGTGCGCATCGTCAATGCCATGACCACACTCGGGACCGGCATGCGTATGGGGCTGTTCGCCGGCAGTGGCGTCGGCAAGTCGACGCTGCTCGGCATGATGGCCCGTCATTGCTCCGCCGACATCGTGGTCGTGGCCATGATCGGTGAGCGCGGGCGAGAAGTCCGGGAATTCATCGACAAAACGCTCGGTGCGGATGCTCTCGGTCGGGCCGTGGTGGTGGCCGCCCCCGCGGATTGCTCGGCGTTGTCACGTATTCACGCGGCCCACCGGGCGAGCGCGATCGCCGAGTTCTTCCGCGCGCAGGGCCAACACGTGCTGCTGCTGATGGATTCACTAACGCGACTGGCCATGGCCGGCCGCGAAGTGGGCCTGGCGATCGGCGAGCCGCAGGCCATGCGCGGCTACCCACCTTCAACATTTTCCCTGATCGCTTCCTATCTCGAGCGTGCCGGTCAGGGCCGTCGAGGCGAAGGCTCGATCACCGGCATCTACACCGTGCTCGTCGAAGGCGATGATCACGTTGCCGACCCGGTCGCCGACACCGCCCGCGCCACACTCGACGGCCATATCGTGCTCAACCGGAGTATCGCCGAGTCCGGCCTGTATCCGCCGATTGATATCGAGGCCTCGCTGTCGCGGGTGATGAATGACGTCGCCAGTCCCGAACATCGGCAGGCGGCCCAGCGCGTGCGTTCCCTATGGTCGCGACTGCAGGCCAAGCGCGACCTGATTGATATCGGAGCTTACCAACCGGGCGCCGACCCATTACTTGACGAGGCGATGGACAAACGCACCGCCATGGAACATCTGCTGATCCAGAATCTGACCGAAGGCTGCGACCTGGCCGCGAGCGTGGCCGCCCTGCGGGCGATCATCGAGGCGCCCGGCCAAGCCCACACCGCGTCGATGGAGACGTAATGAAACCCGACCGACTAGCGCTGATGACCCGACTGGCCCGCCTGCGCGACGAAGAAGCCGGACGGACGGTGCAGCAATGGCGCGCGGCGCTCGATACCTCGCAACGGCAGGCCGACATGTTACGGCAGTACCGGCGCAATCTGAGCGCCGCGCAACTGACCGGGCGACAAGCCGAGGGGCGCACGCTCCATACCTTTGCCGAGTTTGCGGCCGTCGCGGAGCGAGCCCATCGCCAAGCTTACGAAACGGTCAAGAACACGCAGCAGCAATACGAGCAGGCCTTGCAGGACTGGTACGATAAACGCCGAAAAACACAGGTGCTCACGGACAAGCAGGCACGCGAAGAAAAACAGCGTCAGCGCGAGCAGCGCGACCGCGAAGATCGGGCCAGCCAAGAGGCCGACGCCGCTAACCGGCGTTGAAATCACTCAATCCGGATCTCAATCTCGCGCTGTCGACAGCGGATCTCGATAATGGCCGAGGGGTCCAGCACGGTGCCCGCCGTGAAGACCTGGTTTGAGTCCGCCGGGGAAAAGGGATGCAGCACCAGCGGCAGTGACCCCAGGCCGAGTTGGGTCAGCACGTCCCGCACCCGGTGCGGATGGCGCAACATCGCGTCGTCGTCCGCATCGCCGCTGATCTCGCGCCATGCGTCGCGCAACCGCGCCTTGAGCGCGGCGTCGGCATAACGCACATTGAGATATTCCATCTCGAGCGCGCTGTCGGCGGTCATGTGAGTCACGATCCCGCCCGGAACCCGACATACGACGCGAAACACCGCCTGCGGCGTATCGGCGCGCGACAGCAGCGCCTTGATTCCCTCGCGGGTGGCATTGAGCCCATAAAGCCCCGACCAGCAGCCCGGCACGGCGGGGCGCCCGAAGTGTTCGAGGACCGAGCGCGGATGGATCCCCTCATCGGCCGTGCGCGGAAAAATGCCACTAATCAAAAGATCCGCCATCGATCCGGGTCACTCTTCGAGAAAATCGAGGCGGGCGTCATCCCGGCCATGCCATTCCGCAAGCGCGGCCTGGAGCCATTCATCCACCACCTGCTTGGCCTGCTGCTCGGTTTCCGCCTGATCCAGTCGGCGCTCAAGCATCAGGAGAATGCGATCGATCACGGCCGAGGCATGATCCTGTTGTTCAAGCCGCTGACTCGACGCCCAGGACGGATGACAGCCCAGTGCCATGCCGAAGACACGCCGAGAAACTCGGGGATCGAGCGAATGAACACGCTCGAAGACCGTCATCAATCGCGGATATTCCGGCAATGCGGCCTGCTCCGGCCACTGCTCAATCAGGCGCAGCAGCACGCCGAACGACGGATTATGCAGCGGCGTGCTCTCGTGCTCCTTGACGATTTTGCCGAAGCGCCAAGGCGTAATCCCTAACAACCAGCAGGCATCCAGCCGCTTCAGGCCATGGGCCTCGATATAGTCGAGAACGTCGGCGCCGGTTGTGGCTTGGTACAAGACCCGTCTCCTTTTCTGAAATTGTGCAATGGTTGGGGTGCTTAAGTGGTGCTGGAATACCGGAGCCCACCAGAAACGCGCCGGCGGCACCTGAACCTCGGGCCATCGATCCGTGATCAGCCCGGCGGGGGTTCCTCGCGCTCGGCGGCCGCCCGGCGCGCGTGCGGATCCATGCGTTGATCCACGTCCAGATCCGCCTCCGACGGGAGTGACGGGGCCTCGCCCTGGCCGTTGGCCCACCGCTCCAGCTGATACACATAGGACAGCACTTCGGCGCAGGCCTTGTACAAGGACGTCGGGATCGGCTCGCCCGGCACGCCGTGGTAATACAGCGCGCGGGCCAAGGGCGGCGCGCTTACGATCGGAATTCCGTGACGACGAGCCATGTCCCGAATGCGCTCGGCCAGCCGACCGACCCCGGTGGCAATCACAACCGGGGCGTGATCGCGGTGCTGGTTGTAACGAAACGCGACGGCATATTGCGACGGGTTGACCACCACCGCCGACGCTTCCGGCACCTGCTCCATCATGCGCGCGCGCGCCGCCCGCTCTTGCGCCTGCTTCTGGCGACTGCGGACTTCGGGGCTGACGTTGGTGTCCTTCTGCTCGTCGCGTACCTCCTTGTCCGTCATCCGCAGTTCGCGACTGTGGAAAAACGCTTGTAGCGGCGTATCAATGGCAACGATGAACACGGTCGCCAGCACACAGAAGCCGATTACCCAGATGATGGCGTGCAGCCCAAGCCCCCAGTTCGGCGCCGCGGTATTCGGCAGCGCCACAATACGGGACTTCCAGAGGACAAACGCCGCCAGCCCCGCTCCGCCAACGAGCAGGAACTTGAGAATCGATTTCAGTGTGTCCGTAATCCGCTTGGCCGAAAAAATCTTCTTGAAGCCTTTCGCGGGATTGAGCTTGTTGAAATCCGGCGTGATCGCCTGGGCGCTGGCACTCCAGCCGCCCGGCACGAAGCCGCTGGCCGCGCCGAGCAGGGACAGGATCAACAGAAACAGCGACAGAACCCCGAAACTGTACAGCGCAAAATGCAGCGCCTGCGCGATCGACACGGTGCCGGCGTGAGCCAGCTCGCCCGGCACTTTGCGCACAACCCACTTTACCAGCGCACTGCCGGGCAGCAGTGCAAAAAGGAAAAACGCGAGCATGAGCACCAGCTTGATCGCGTCCGGTGCCCGGGCCACCTGCCCTTTGTCCCGCGCCTGACTGCGTTTGCGCTCGGTGGCCTCGTGTTTTTTTTCTTCAGTGCTGTCGTCGCCGCCTTCAGCCATACCGTCTCTATCCGGTCCCCACGAGGGTCACGATGACCCCGGTAGCGTGTTGATACGCATCCAGAAAAACGTGCTGAATATCCTGCATGGTCGACAGAAGCAACCACATCCCCATGAGGAACAGCAACGGAAAGCCAATGGAGAAGACGTTCAACGACGGTGCCAGCCCGGTAATCACGCCCAGTGCAGCGTTGACCGCCAGCCCGGCGATCACCACGGGCAGCGCCAACCATAACCCGTCGACGAACATGCGGGTACCGACCTCGGCCATCGCATGCCAGCCACCGATGGGGATACTTCCGGATGGATCGGTCTGAAATGAGTGATACAGCGCCGAGATCACCCATTCCGGGCCATTCGCGGCGAGATAGGCCATCAGGCCCGCCCAGAGCATGATCTCCGACAACACGGGCATGGATGTCCCGGTCGATGGCGCGGACAGCCGCGCGAAGCCCAGAGCCATCGACAATCCCATCATTTCGCCTGATACCGTGATCGCGCTCACTGCGACCCACATGACAAAGCCGAGCGCGGCCCCATACAGCACGTTCATGCCGGACTGCGCCATGACCTGCCATGGGTTGGCCGGCAGCGGCGGCAGGTTCGGTACGGCCGCGGCCACCACCAGCGCGAGCGCTGCCCCCACCAAGACACGAATCCGCGCCGGCGTGTATCGGCTTCCGATCACGGGCGCGGTCAGCACGAGACCGCTGCATCGGCAAAATGGCCAGACGAAATGGCCCAACCAGCCCATGATCTGTCCTTCCGTTATGACCATGGCCGATTGATCAGTTGGCCCATGTGCCCGATCAGAGCGCGGGCCAGTGCGGCGTCGCGCGTGAGCATCCAGTAACCGAGGAGGAACCCGACCAGCAGCGCCGCCGCCAGGCGCGGGGCCAGGCTGAATGTCGAGTCGTTGAGCTGGGTCATCGACTGGAATATGCCGACCAGCAAGCCACCCACGAGTGCCGTGGCGACCACAGGCAACGTAATCCACAGCGTCAATACCAGCATGTGCCGCAGCAGAATCTCGTATAACGGCATCAGCGGTTTGCACCTAATAGAGACATGGCCATAATATACACTACCGCGGAAAAAGACTGCTTTTACAGCCCCACACGGGACCGGTATGCGAAAAACCGTCATCATCGCCGCTTCGATCGTCTTGCTGGCCATTCTCGGCGGCAGCGGGGCCTATTATTATTTCGTCATGGATAGCGCGCCGAGCCACGTGGCGAAGGCGCCCAAACCCCAGCCCAAGTTCGTCGCACTCAAACCCATCGTGGTGAATCTGCAGGCATCGAACGAATCGTCCGGCAACAGCTACGGCTCCGCCAGCTATCTTCAGGTGGGGTTCAAGCTCGCGACCACGAACGACAAGGCGGTCCAAGCGTTTAAAGACATGCAGCCGGCGATTCGGGGCAATGTTCTGGATCTGCTACTCGAGCAGCCCGCGTCGGTGATTACCAGCGATGCGGCACGCAAGAAGATGAAAGCAGCGGTGTTGAAGACCGTCAACCAGACCATCGCCGACCAGCTGGACAGCGCGAAGAAAGAACCCGGTTTTTCGAAAGTCTATATCACCCGCTTCGTGACCCAGACGGAATAGCGGTCATGGCAGGCGGCGGCGCATCCATGACATCCACCCTGGCCGGACTGGCCGGCTTCGTGGTGCTTTTTGTCTGCGGGGCGCTTCTGTTGCGCTGGCTGCAGAAGCGCCTGGGCGGCCCCATGGGCAGCGGCAGCCGGGACATCCGTATTCTGCGGCGCGTGCCGATCGGATGGCAGTGCATGTTGGTCGTGGTAGACATCGCTGGCCGGCAATACGCCCTCACAACGTCGCGCCACGGCGGGGTGACGGTCATCGACGAGTTGGCGGAACCGCTGGCCGAACAGCCGCCGGCTGGTGACTTCACGGCCCGGCTCAAGACCGCGATACAGAAGCGACGAGAGCGTTCTTCGTGAGCCGGACGAGTCGATGGCTGCGTGCCGGACTCGCCGTGCTGCTCTTCGCGACGCCGTGGGCCGCCGCCTGGGCGGACCCCTCCCTGAATCTGATGAACGCCCAAGCCACCGGCCAAGGCACGCAGTATTCGCTTAACGTCCAGACCCTGCTCATCATCACCGCCCTGGCGTTCCTGCCAGCGATCGTGCTGCTGATGAGTTCGTTTCTGCGCATCGTGGTCGTGCTGGCCATCCTGCGCCAGGCCCTGGGGCTGTCTCAGACCCCGCCCAATCTGGTGCTGGTGGGGCTAGCACTGGCATTGACGATGTTCGTGATGCGGCCGGTGATCAACAACATCAACGACAACGCCCTGCAGCCCTATCTCAACGGCAACCTCGGTTTCAAGGCCGCGATCGCGAAGGGCGAGAAGCCATTGCGCCAGTTCATGACCGCTCAGACCCGCAAGCGCGAAATGCAGCTGTTCGTCACGCTGGACGGCGGGCATTACGCCAATCTCAAACAGATCCCGTTCACAGTGCTGGTCCCGGCCTACGCGACCTCGGAACTGCAGACCGCCTTTCAGATCGGCTTCCTGATCTGGCTGCCCTTCGTCCTGATCGACCTGGCCGTCTCGGCGGTCCTGATGTCGCTGGGCATGATCATGCTCTCGCCCATGCTGATCTCGTCGCCGTTGAAGCTGTTGTTGTTCGTGATGATTGACGGCTGGTCGCTCGTGCTGGGCTCGCTGGCGCGCAGCATCGTGCACTAGCGCGACCGTGCCGGCTGAAAAAAAATTGGCCACGCGAGGTTAAACTTTCGCGTGCGGAAACGAATGGAAGGGTGCTTCATCCATAACTGAAGGATTCGAAACCCATGTCTGCAATCGGCTCTATTCTCAGCAATGACGGCGCGCTCAAGGCGCTGAATTCGCTGCGCACCTCGAGTAACCAGACCAACAATCTGGAAACGCAACTGTCCAGCGGCAAGAAGATCAACTCGCCGGCCGACAACCCCGCGGGCTACATCACCGCCCAGGGCTTCACCTCCCAGCTCAACGGCATCAACCAGGCCACCTCGAACGCCAACCAGGGCGTGTCCCTGCTGCAGACCGCGCAGGGCGCGATCAACCAGCAGACCAGCATCGTGCAGAAGCTGAACTCGATCGCCGTCCAGGCCTCGAACGGCACACAGACTCCGGCGGAAGCCCAGTCGCTGCAGAACGTGGTCGGCCAGCTGAACTCGCAGGTCAACACCATCGCCAACCAGACGCAGTTCAACAACATCAATCTGTTGAACGGCAACTTCAGCGGCGTGGACTTCCAGGTCGGCGCCAACAACGGCCAGACCATCAGCCTGTCGATCGGCAACACCCAGGCGAGCAACCTCGGCATGTATGCCTCGCAGGGGTCGAGCGGCGGCGCTGTTTACTCGTCCAGTGGTGCCGCGAAAAGCGTGGTCACGAATGGTGCCGGCGCGTTCACGGCCGGCAGCTTCGCTATCAACGGCTCGAATGGCACGGGCTCCGTCAATGTGTCCGGTTCGTCCGAATCGGCTTTTTCGATCGCCAACTCGATCAACCAGAAGACCGACACGACGAACGTGCAGGCCCAAGCCACGACCGTAGCCACGTTTAGCACCTCGGGGTCGAATTTCAACTTCACGCTAGGCAATGGCAATTCAGGCAGCGCCACCAATACGGTGAACATTACCGCCACCAGCCAGGCGGGCCTGATCAGTGCTATCAACGACCATTCGGCGGCCACTGGCATCACGGCCAAGAATGTGAACGGCAATGTGCAGCTGACTCAGAGTCAGGGCAAGAACATCTCGTTCACGAACATTACCTCCGGCTCGCTGACGAGCACCGCCGGCAGCGGCACCGTCGTCAGCTCCGGCAATGCCACCACGGTCCAGGGCAAGGTCCAGCTGCAGAGCGACAAGGCCTTCAACCTCGGTTCCAACGCCACGAACATCGGCCTGGGCTCGAGCACCAGTCTGCACCAGCTGAGCAACATTGACGTGTCGACCACCAGCGGTGCGCAATCGGCCATCAACGTCATCAAGTACGCCCTGCAGGGGCTGGGCGCAGAAGGCGGCAAGCTGGGCGCGGTCCAGCAGCGGCTGACCGCCAACATCAATAACCTCAACACCACCAGCCAGAACCTGAACAGCGCCAAGAGCGTGGTGCAGGACGCCAATATCCCGCAGGTGTCCCAGCAGCTCACGCAGCAGCAGGTGCTGCAGCAGGCCGGCATTTCGGCTCTGAAGAATTCCTCGACGCTGCAGCAGCAGTATCAGCGAATTCTGCCGTAGCCATAGGCTAGCTACTCCATCCAATGGGCAGTGATTGGCCGCACCCTCGGGTGCGGCTTTTTTATGGCGCGGAGGTTAAACTTTCGCGCCCAGCGACGAATAGAAGAGTAACTTTCCAGCTTGCCGGGCCACCCATGTCGACCAGCGCGCTTTCAACCCTCAGTCAGCAGCAGATCTCCAGCCTGGAGCAGTCCAGGCAGACGCAGCTACAGCAGCCGATCCAGAACTGGAAGAGCCAAATCCAGACGGATCAGACCCAGTTGTCGGCGTGGGGCAAGATCTCCGGCGCGCTCTCCAGCCTGAACACCGCGGTCAGCAGCATCAAGAATCCGTCCAGCTTCAACGACCGTGGCGCGACCTCCAGCGCGAAAAACGTGGCCACCGCGACCGTCACCAAGTCGGCCTCGCCCGGTCAATATGACCTGACCAACGTCAAGCAGGCCCAGACCCAGGAGCTGTATTCGAGCACCTACGCCAGCGGCTCGGCCTCGATCGGCAGCGGTTCGGGCTCGTTGACCTTCAGTTTCGCCGGCGGCAGCAGTGAAACCGTCAGCGTGAGCGCCGGCAACAACACGCTCAACGGCATCGCCCAGGCCATCAACCAGAAGACCGGCGGCCAGGTCAGCGCCAGCATTGTCGGCGGCAGCACCGGCCAGCGCCTGGTGCTCACCGGCAATGCCACCGGCTCGCAGCAGTCGTTCACGATATCCGGCACCGGCGCCCTGTCCGGGCTGAGCTATGGCAGCAGCACTAGCACGATGACCCAGGCGCGGGCGGCGCGGAATGCGACGCTGAACGTCAACGGCGTGCCGGTCACCAGCCAATCGAACACGCTTACGGGGGCGATCCCAAACGGCACTGTGACCGTGGCCGGATCGGGGTCGACGTCCATCGGGGTCAGCGTCGACCCCTCGAAGCTGTCCAGCGGTGTTGCGTCTGTAATCAAGAAACTCAACAGCGCCGTATCTGCGATTAGCAAGGCCACTGCCTTTCAGAAAGGCAGTGGGTCGTCGAGTTCCAAGGCCGGGCCGCTTCTGGGTGACTACAGCGCCACAAGCCTGAGCTCGAAGCTCGTCAATGCGGTATCCGGTCTCTCCAACGGCACTCTATCCGGACGTGACATAGGCATCACCACAAACAAGGATGGCACGATCAGCTTCGACAGCACTCAGTTCGCGTCGGCGTTCCAATCCAACCCGAGCGCCGTCAACGACCTGGTCAGCCAGCTTCACGACCAGATGAGCTCGATCACGCAAGGCGCGATCGGGGCCACCGGCCAAGGCGGCTTCATCGCCGCCCAACAGAAATCCATCAATCAGAGCATCTCCAATCTCAACTCGGAAATCAGTCAGCAGAACCAGTTCGTGAATCAGGAGATGCAGATCTACACGCAGCAGTTCGGCACCATGCAAAGCAAGCAGAACAGCCTGCAGGTCCAAAACAGCTACTTGAGCCTACTTAACGGAAGCGGAAGTTCCAATGGCGGATAATCTCAACATCGCAGATAATTATCGCCGCAGCAATATTGCCGGGCTGACAACCCAGGAAGTGTTCTTGCGCGGGCTGCACGGCGTGGTCGTACATATCCGCCGCGCCACCCTGGTCGCCGACGATGTTGAGAAGAAGCCGATCAAGCTCCAGCATCTGGCTAACGCGGACCGTTTGCTGACCTTCATGGTCGGCATGGCGGATGACCGAACCGATCTCGGATCGACCCTGATCGAATGCTATACTGAGATTCAGAACCGCGTCGCGCTGGCGATCCAGTCAACGACTGACGAAGCCGCGCGGGCTATTGACGGCGCGCTGCAGGAAGCCATGGCGCTGGAAAGCGATATTCGGACGACACTGGAAGGGGTGGAACATGGTCAACCCGCTTAATACACGCAATCCGCATGTGGATGCACCCGCGAGTTCGTCCGTGCCCGCAAGCAAGACAACGACGCCGCACTCGAAGTCTAGCGATGGGCAGAGCGCGCAGGCGGTGCCCGCGGACCGGGTCAGCGTCAGCGGGCGCGGCCACGTGGCCGGACGTCTGACGCGAAGCGCGCACGACTCCAACGGCGTCGATCCGGCCCGCGTTCAGGCGATCCGACAACAATTAGCCCAGGGCGGGATCAACACGTCGCCCCGGGACATCGCGGCTGCCATGCTCCAGGCGCACGCGACCGGTCAATAGTCGAACCACGGGTCGCAATGATTGCTTCGTCCCACCACGATGAATTCGGCATCAAATGCCGCAAGTGGATACCGCTGGCCTGGCGCCCCCGGCGGGAGGCCGCAATCACGCCGGAATACAAGAGTGCCCTGAACGAGTCGAACGCCGCCCGCCTCCAGACGTTGGTCGATCGGGAAACACGCGAGAGACCATCGGCCGAAATCGGCGGCATCGAGTCGCTGCTTATCGAGGTCCTACACTGTGTCAAGCAATTGCCGCCGTCCCGTTCGGTTGTGCTGGACGGGCGCGGCCTCGAGTGGATCGAGCCTCCCGGAAAAAGCGAGGCCAGTACGGGCGATCAAGGCGTGATTCGAATGGCACTGAATGCCGAGATTCCCTACGAGGTCGAGTTTCTCGCCGAGATCACCGCGATCACCGACGATGCGCGCGGCAATCGTATCGCCGCTAGGTTCATCGAGCAGTCCGATCGGGTTCGGGACCTGTACGAACAGCTGGTGTTCATGGCCTATCGTCGCAGTCAACGAACGGCCGCCAGCCCCGAAGAACCGGAGTAGAGGATGGTGCGAATATCTGACACGTTGCGCCGCGCGCGTAGCCGGGTGAGCCGCTTGCAAGACGCCATCGCCGTGGTCGCAGCACACAGCACGGCTGCAGACCCGGAGCTGTTAGCGCAGTCGGCCCGTGATCTTGACGCCGTGGCCCGTCAATCCGAGCGCGACCTCGGTCAGGTGCAACGTCTGATCCGGCATCTCGGCGTGTCGACGATGGCCGAGGCCGCCACCGTTCTCTGTCGCGCCGGGCGAAAACAGGAAGCACGTCAAATGCTGGCGCTGAGCCAGGAAACGGAAGGGGTAGCGGTAGCACAGATTGATGTGGGGCTATTCCTGCAGGAGTGCCTCGACAATCTGAGCGGCTTCGCCGGTGCGACCGTCCGCCAATCCGAAGGTGGGCGGCTGATCGGCAGCGCCTGACGTGCGGCCAAAGACTGCCGTCAACGTCAAGCAAACGTGGGCGGCGGCGCGACCTCCGGCCCGCGTTGATTCGCAAACGATTCGCACGACATTGACGGCCCTGTGCCTGAACCTTCTTCTCGCAGCCTGCGCCAGCGCGCCGCCCAACGGCGGGCACGGATCCTTTCCGCCGAAGGTCAAGCACGCGTACTGCATTCATGGACACGGGTGCTATCACGTGTTCAAGACGGGGCAAGGCTACGAGGCTACAGGCCAAGCCTCCTGGTACGGTCGGCACTCGGCGGGCAATCGCACTGCCAGCGGCGAACGCTTCAACCCGCACGCGATGCGTATCGCCAGCAAGCGTCTACCCTTCGGGACCTGGGTGCGTATCACCAATAAGCAAAACGGGCGACAAGCCCTTGCGATGGTCGATGACCGCGGCCCGTATTATCCCGGTCGGATCATAGACGGCACCCCCGCTGTCGCCCAGCGACTCGGCTACTTCCGCCATGGAACCGCGCCTATTGCTGTTCGTTCGATTTCAGAGACCAATCTGTCGGCGGCGCGACGTCATGCAGCAGCCGTCGATCAGCGAATGGCCAGACGAGAAGCAGAGCATCACCATGGCCACCTCGTCGCCGAAGCCGGTAAATTCGCCGTCACCGGCGCATTCGACGTGACCCGGAGTGGCTTACTGCTCGGCGCCAAAACCTCATGGGATGTGATCGATCTATCCGGTCACATGGCGCTCGGGATTCTCCATATCGCGTTCTGAACTCGTCACCGGACGAATCGCGAAAGTTCATAAATACTGGTTAGTAGAACATTCGGACATCGCGATGTTCATATATACGCCGAAAATAATACGTAACCTGATTGAACGACTGATGCTTTTTCCGTATATTCCGAGCACCTCAAGAGCGATAACCTTTTATATGGAGTCGCTGACTTAAGCCCATGTGAGTCACAGGCTAGAGGTGAAAAACGAACAAAATGGAATTCACGGAGAAGTGGCAGAAAAAGCTGAGATCAGCGAGGCTGAGGCTAAAAACACAGTCGAAGCGGCATTGGATACAGTTACCGACCCCGGCTTTGGCGTGTTTTCGACGCGCGAGACTTCCGCCCGCGCCGGACGCAACCCGGCCACCGGCGAGTCCATCAATTGCGGCGCGCGGCTCGGCCGGGCTGAAGGCGGGAACCCTGCTGAAGTATGCGCTGAACACGTAACGGCGAGACGTGTAGATTAGTTGCAGGATCCGGCCTGCCAATCATAGAGGCCGGATTCTTGCTCAAGGCATGGCACGCCTTGGTCAACCCGGTGGTGAAAATATGGTCGAATACGCGCAACCTCTTTTCTCTGAGGAACATCGGGTCAAAGGCCCTACGCGCCGGCGCGTCCTCAAAACACTTACCCGCGTCTGGGAGCATCTGCGGATCAGTGATCCGGACGGCGCAAACACGCGGCGCGTCACGGTGATAGAGCCGCCGAACGATAACGATTGTCGCATTGAGGTCCATGAATCGAGGCCGGCCGTCGAGCAACAGGCACGTTTCAATACGGGTGATCGTGTCCGCGTGGCTAGTACTGATGACGGTATCCGTATCGGCAGCTGGGGGCGCATCGAGAATATGGCGACCCATCCGGATTACCTGTCATACACGCTCATACTCGAAGGCGATACCTATCGGCAGGAACGACGCAATGCATTTCGGGTGCCCATCGAAAATGACGACGATGTGCATGCCGAAATCGTGTTGCCGCCGAGCGACGAACCCATCGAATGCCAGGTTCATGATCTGAGCATGACGGGCGCTTGGCTCGAATTGTCGGACGAAGCGGATACTCTGGCCAATGTCGAACCCGGGACCGATACGCCATGTGTAGTCGCACTCACACTGCCGACCAGTCGCGAGATCGCGCGCTCGGATGCGCGAGCGGTTTGGACCAAGTGGTCCGAAGACGACGGGCTCTATGTCGGGGTCACATGGGACCAACCCCAGCCTGAGTTCAGTCGCGATCTGCGGCGTTTCGTCATGCACAAGGAGCGTGCATTGAGCAAGCGCAGATCGCGGGCCTGAGCAACCGCGTCTCGGCTGGACGGCGTGCTCAGCCTTCTGTTCCTGCAGTACCATCGACGCGGTGCCCGGCACAAAAATAGATGATTTTTCGGATTAATAGCGCGAGTATGCGACCGCATGCTCGCCGCGGCCATTGGCCGCGAAGCCGGATTAATAAGACGATTTTGGGCTGCAACGTGGCATGGCGTGAACGCGTGAAAGGGCAACGCGCCCTACGCCCCTCGGTCGTCGTCCCGATCAGAAGCGTCCTTGCGCCGCGCACGCCAGCGCGCCATCGATTCGCGGCGCCGCGCGGCCGCAGACGGCGCAAACAGCCCGGAAACCCCGCGCCCGACCGTTCGATTCAGCCCGCGCAGCCGCCGGTAGATGCCCTCGCCCGCGGGCCAGCCCAGCCGGCCGGCGAGCGAGCGATGCACGCCTTCCACACCGCGCGCACCGGTCTCGACCGCGCGCTCCACCTCACGCTGACGCCGCCGGAAACGCCCGCGAGCGGCTTCGAGTGCCAGCGCCTCCGCCTGCAATCCGCGCAGACGCCGCAGGCCGGACTCGGCCCGATCAAGACGCCGCTCGACCTGCCCGCTGCGCCAGGCCAGGGCCGACAGCACAACCGCAAGCCCGAGCAGTAGAACAAGGACGAGGGCAATCATGGCCGTTCAGGCGCCGCTCGGATGAAACACGTGGACCTCGGCGGCCACCGCACGCTCGTCGAGGACCTGTTTCACCTGGGCGGCGGCCTCGTCGTAGACACGCCGCCGGATCAGACGCGGCGCGACACCGGCGAGCGCGCCCGCCCAGCGCGAGCGTTCGCGCGCCAGGGCCATCGGCGCGGTCAGCTCGATCACGATGCGGCTGCCGCCGATCTCGGCCATGAGGCTCTCGAATTCGCGATCCTCGATCTCCAGATCGCGGCCCAGCCGCGCGATGTCGGCCTCAAGTGCCGCCACCCGTTGCCGGACCCGCCCGAGCCGCATGGCCATGAAACCCACAACGCCCAACGCGGCGAGCACCAGGGCGAAAAGCCAGAACATGTTCTTCACCCGACCTTGTCAATGCACGCTGTCAGTGTGCGTCGCGCCCCGCAAAGTCGCAACATCGGGGCCGCGCCGGTTGCGCCCGCCCACCCCGCTGTCGTATCAAACCGCGACAGGGCCTAAACTCGATCGCAGAGTCTGTTGAGGAATCACGCATGGCCGACCCCGACCCCGCACACCCCCTGTCCGGGCGCCGTATCGGCGTTCCCGAATCGCGCCAGCTCGATCTGTTCGCCGACATGCTCGAGCGCCGCGGCGCGACGGTCACGCGCTGTCCGCTGGTCGATATCCGCGACGCCCCCGACCCGGCGCCGATCCGGGCCTGGATCGACGACGTGATCGAGCACGGACTGGACGACATGATCTGGCTGACCGGCGAGGGCGTCCGCCGGCTGCGCGCGTTTGCCGCTGACGATCGGCCGGAGCGCCGCCAGCGCTTCTGGCAGGCGCTGGCCGCGGCGCGCACCATCACCCGCGGGCCCAAGCCGGTGCGCGAACTCAAGGCTGATGGCATCGCCGCGGATCTGCCGGCCACCGCGCCCACCACGGCCGGGGTGATCGATGCATTGTCCGGTCAGGATCTCGCCGGCCACCGCGTCGGTGTGCAACGCTACGGTACCGACCCGAACACCCCGCTGATGGAGGCGCTGGCCGCGCACGGCGCGATCGCCTTGCCCGTGGCCCCTTATGTCTATGCCGACCAGGCCGACAACGCCGCGGTGGCAGCATTCATCGCGGCCATCGCCGCCGACCAGCTCGATGCCGTGGCTTTCACCAGCTCGCCGCAGGTCCGGCGCCTGTTCAAGGTGGCCAAGCGCGGCCTGCGGGAGACCGAACTGGCCGCGGCACTCGCGCGCTGCGGCGTCGCCGCGGTCGGCCCGCTGGTCGCCGAGACGCTGACCGCGCATGGCGTCACGGTTGACCTGATGCCCGAATCCAACTATTTCATGAAACCGCTGGTACGCCGGCTCGAAGCCTATTTCGCCCAGCGCGCACCGACCGCGTAGTTACGACCCAGGAGTATCCATGGCGCGTCCCGTATCCGCCCTGTCATTGGCCACAGCGCTGACCGCGCTCGCGGTCCTGCCCTTCGCCGCCGGCGTGTATTACGCCTTCGCCCATGCCGGCGGGCAGGCGGCACCGGCACTGCACTGGCTGCTGGCGTATCTCGCGACCATCGTGTCGTTCACCGGCGGCGTGCAATGGGGCCGCATGCTGGCCGCCAAACAGGCACCGCCACAGGACATGGTGCTGGCGGTGGTACCGGCGCTGATCGCCTGGCCGGCCCTGCTGATCAGCGAACCGTGGCCGTTCTTCATGCTGCTGGCCGCGCTCGTCATCGCCTGGCTGGCCGATGAAAACGGCGCGCGCCAGGGCTGGCAGGGGCGCGGCTTTTTGCAGCTTCGCCGTCTCATCACGCTGATCGTGGCCGTCTGCATGGTGGCGATCGGCTGGCGCGTGCTGCGTGGCTGACGCCCGGCCGCTCGCGCTTGCCATCGAGGATATCGATGGCGACGACGGCGGCAGGTTTCGCATCCTGCGCGTGGATGCCGCCGCCGAACGCCACGGCGCGCCCGTGGTCCTGGTCCACGGCATGTTCACCGATCGCCGCTTCTGGCTATCGGCGCGCGAGATCGGTCTGGCTGCCTATCTCGCCCGGGCCGGCCATCCGGTCACGATCGTCCAGCGGCGCGGGCTATCCGACTCGCCGCGCTGTACCCGGCGTTGCGGGCTGGTCGAGCATCTGGCCCACGATCTGCCGGTGGTCGCGCGCCGCATCGCCCGCAGCCACGACCAGCCGGCGTTCTGGATCGGGCATTCCTTCGGCGGCGTGCTGGCCGCCCGGGCGCTCGCTACCGGGCTGCCGGCCGAGACCGTCGGCGGCCTGGTGCTGCTCGCCAGCCAATACCACATCGGCAAACGCATGCTCGACCGGCCGGGCAATCTGGCGACGAAGACCATCGCGCGCATACTCGGCCATCTGCCGGCGCGCGCCGCCGGCCTCGGCCCGGTGGACGAACCCGCCGCTGCCGTGTTCGATGCCTGCGACTGGGTCGAGCGCCGGCATGCCGCCGGGTTCGACGCCGAACTCGCGCGCATTCACGTCCCGGTACTGGCCATGAGCGGCGCGGCGGACCGGGTCGATCCGAGCGCCGGCTGCCGGCGCTTCATCGAACCGATGGCGAGCGCCGACAAAATGTTTCAAGTCGCCGGCCGCACGCACGGCTTCGAGCTCGATTACGATCACCCGGGCATCGTCGTGGCCAAAGCGGCCCGGCGCGAGATCTGGCCCCGGATCGCGGCCTGGCTCGCCGAACACGAGCCAACCGAGTTTCCGGGATGATAAAAGCCGGCGCCGCAGGGCGACACGCCGGCTTCTCGGGTCTGCTGACTCAAGCGCCGATCAGGCTCTGCCCGCAGACCCGCAGCACTTTACCCGACACGCCACCAGCGCCGGGGGTGCACAGGAAGGTGATGGCTTCGGCCACGTCACCGGGCGTGCCGCCCTGGCCGAGCGAGGCGAGCCGGCGGCCGGCCTCGCGCACGCCGAACGGCATCTCGGCGGTCATGCGGGTTTCGATGAAGCCGGGGGCGACCGCGTTGACGGTCACCCCGCGCTCGCGCTGGGCATCGGCCCGGCGCTCGACGAAGCCGATCAGGCCGGCCTTGGTCGCGCCATAGTTGGTCTGGCCGCGATTGCCGGCGATGCCGCCGATCGAGCACAGGCACACGACGCGGCCGTGTTCGTTGATGATCTGTTCGTCCATGAGTACCGCGTCGACCGCGAGAATGGCCTGCAGGTTGATCGCCAGCACCATGTCCCAGTAGTGCTCGGGCATGTTGGCCAGCGTCTTGTCGCGGGTCACGCCGGCGTTATGGATGACGATGTCCACGCCGTCGAACTTGTCCTTGAAGAAATCGGCGATCTGGCGTGGCGCGTTGTCGTCGGTGATGTCGAGAGCCAGCGCGGTGCCGCCGAACTCGGCCACCGTTTGCTCCAGCGTGTCCTTGTCCTGCGGAATATCCAGACACACCACATGCGCGCCTTCGGCGGCCAGCCGGGCCGCCGTGGCCGCACCGATGCCGCGCGCCCCGCCGGTGACCAGCGCCGTCTTGCCGGCCAGCGCCTGGGTTTGCGGCGGCTCGGCGGGGACGATGCCGCCGGCACTGACGGTCAGGGCCTGACCATCCACGAAGGCGCTATGGTCCGACAGAAAGAACCGCAGCGGTGTCGCGATGCGCGGTTCGGCGCCGGGTTCCACGTACAACAGGTTCACCGTAGAGCCGAACTTGCCGATTTCCTTGGCGAACGAGCGCGTGAAGCCTTCAACCGCGCGCGCCGCGGCGGCGGCCGCGACGGTCCCCATCGACTCGGGACGGCTGGTGAGTACCACCACGCGCGCGTTTTGGGTGAGCTTGCGGGCGACCGGATGAAAGAATGCGTACAACGCCTTCAGATCGGCGGTGCCGCTCATGTTCGTGGCATCGAACACCAGCGCGTCGTACACGTCTTGCTCACCGGGCTGCGGCTTGTCGCTGGTATCGACGCGTGCGCCGCTATCGGCGAGCACGGCACTCACCGTCTCGCGGGCGCTCGCGCCGGGCGCGGCACCGAACAGCACGCGCTGGCCGTCGAGGAATCGCGCCTGATATGCGCCCTCGGCGCGCGCCAGCTGCACTGGCGTCGGAATACCCAGCGCCGCCATGAACTTGCGCAGTGTCGGTTTCGAGGCTGCGTTGACCAGATAGTCGCTCATCGAGAAATCGTCCTGTGGTTCTGATCGCGCCGGCCGGGCCGCGATCGATCGGGGCCGTTCCGTCGGTCGAATATAGTACGCACGCCGCGCGTCGCCCAACGCGCGGCATGTCGTCAGGCGTGGCTGTCAGGAGTATTCGGCCTCGATCTTGTCGACCTCGGCGACGTACGCCGCCATCGCATCCTCGCGGCTCATGCCTTCATTGTCTTTCCAGGCCTGCCACTTGTAGCGTGCGCCCGGGTTGATCAGGCTCGGCTTCTTGCCGGTCACATCGCCGTCGACGGCCTGGCGATACAAACCATACATTTTCAGCTGAAAAGCTTGCGAGGGTTTGGATTCGCCGTCCGCGGGCGCGTTGCGCACCTTGTCGACGGCCTCGTCGAAACCTTTCTTGATATCGGACATCGTCATCTCCTCGCTGGGTCGGTGCGACGGCGCACGGGCTCGCCCAGCCGCGGCGCCAGCCATTCCCGGATCGCCACATACACATCCGCATGATGAATCAGCGCGAAATGCGTCATGCCGTAGAACACGCAGCCGTCGACGTCCGCCTTCCGCAGCGCGCGCGGATGATCGAAGGCACTGTCGACCGGCACCAGCAGATCGCCGAGCACGCGGCCGACCGGGTCTTCGTCGGAACGCCCGAGCGAGGCCGCGACCAGAAAACAGCCGGGCGGACCGGCCTGCGAGCGGCTTGCCGGCGGCAGGCCATGACGCAGATTCTTGACCCCGGCGCTGCGGGCATCGCCGATGACATGAAAAGCACGCGTATAGCGCGACCATGTCAGACCGCGGTTGAGCGATTCGCCGAGCCGCTCGAGGGGTGCGCCGCGGTGCGGCGAGCCCAGACAGATCAAATCGGCCAGCAGGTCGGGCCAGCGATGGCCCGCGGCGCGCCCGGCTTCGAGTGCCGCGCGCAACACCAGACCGCCCATGCTGTGGCCGACGGCGGTCAGGCGCTCGAGCGGCGCGGGCCAGGCCGCGACCAGGCGTTCGAGGCGCGCCGCCAGTTCGGTGCCGTTGATGGCGATATCGCGGCCGGAGTTGTAGCGCAGCCGAAGCGCCGCATAGCCATGGTCGACGGCCAGACGCTCACCGAAATCCGGATTCGCGCCTTGGCGCCATTGGCGATCGTTCATGCCGAGCCCGTGCACCAGCAGCACGAGCCGGCGGCGATTCGCCATCTCGCCGAGGCCGCGCGGGTCGTCGTTTGCAAGCGTCCGCCCGGCCGCACCGACAAAAACCATCGGCAGGGCCAATTCGTTGCCACGGGCGGCCAGATGATCGCCGACGGCCCCATTGAGCGCGCTGCGCAGGGCCAGCAGCGCGCCGCCGGTGTCGCTATCGTCCGGCATGACGCCTCGCGTCAGACCGGCGAGGCCGCGGGCGGAAGCGAAGCTGGCGCGACCGATACCGCGCACGCCGGCATAGGCGATGCCGCTGATCGCGCGCTCGGGCCATACCACCGGGTTCACGGCCGCACCGGTGTCGGCGATCGTGCGATGCACGTTTTCGACCAGATCCACCGTGCCGACATAGACATCGGCCGCCCCGGCCACGCCGCCGCGCAGCCAGACGCCGTATCCCGTGGTGGTGTGGCGCGGCGTATTCATGCCCGCAACCCGCCGCAATGATGATTGAGCACGCCCAGACTGCGCATGAAGGTGACCAGATGCCCGCCGAGAATCGCCTTGCCCGTGGTCATCAGGGCCGCCGACAGGCCGCGCGCCGGATCGGCCCAGCCGAGAATGTTCATGAAGCCGAGATGGCCATAAGCCGAACCGCACATCGGGCCGTACAAGCCGAGCGGGTTCATGCCGAGCATGAGCCCTTCGCTGTAGCGCATGGGAATCTTCAGCGTGCGATCGAGTGTCGGGTTCGACGCCGGCCGGATGGCACGAGCCAACGTGGCAGCCTCGAACAGGCGCTGGCCCTGATACACACCGCCATCGAGCAGCATCTGATAGAAGCGCGACAGCTCCTCGGCGGTTGCATACAGGTTGCCCGACGGTATCACCGCGTCCATGAAGAAATCGCGATTGGAGACATCCACCACGTCCTCGAACGGCAGCGACAGCGCCTCCTCGGCCCAGCGCGAGAACGGCCAGCGCACCGGCTGACCGGCGACATGGTTCTCGGCCACGCGCGAGCGCGACCGGCCATCCAGACCGTAGGTGAAGTAGCGCATGCCGAGCGGCTTGCGCAGCTTGGCATCGAGATAATCGGTGACCGGGGCATCGGTCACGCGGCGGATGATCTCGCCGAGAATGAAGCCGCCGGTAAAGGCATGGTATGCCAGCCGCCGCCCGCCGGCCTCGGCCGGCGTCGCGCAGATGCGCTCGATGCACGCGTCCCAGTCCGTGAGCACCTCGGGGCCGCGATCGCCGGCGGCAAAGCGCGGGAAACCGCCCTGATGGGCAAGCACCTGGGCAATCGTGGTACGCGACTTGCCCTGCGCGGCAAAGGCCGGCAGATAATGCGCCACCGGCCGGTCCAGGTCGATGCCGCCCTCCTCGGCCAGTTTGTGCGTCAGCAGGGCGATCACGGCCTTGCTGGCCGAGAACAGGCACACCGGGGTATCCGGCTGGGCGATGCGCGCACCGGGCGCCAGCGGGCGGTCGGGCGCCAGGCCCCGTGCATAGCCGGTCGAGCGATTGAGCACGATGCGCCCGTGTCGGCGCAGGCAGAAGATCACCGCCGGATACACCCGGGTGGCGAACATGTCGTCGAGCATGGCCGAGGCGATCGCTGCCACGGCGGACTCGCTCAGACCGGCCTCGGCCGGGGCGACTTCGGCCGCCCGGTCGATACGAACGAGATCGGCGGGGCTGCCTTCGAGGGCGATGCGGCGCGTTCCGGGCAACGAGAAATTCATGACACCTTGCGCCACCCGGATGCGGATGCCTCGGCCTCGGCACGCCGCGCGTCCTCGGAATGCGGATTGAACAGATATTCCTTGGAGAAATCGTCGGTCAGCAACACGTCATAGCGCCGCCTGTCGTATTCCCGAATCCGGTCGGCCTGCTGCGCGTCGAGACGCCCCTGGGAGACGGCGTCCTGAAGTTGCGCTTCAACGGTCGCGCCCGCGATCTCGCCGTGTTTGACGCCGCGCAGGAAATCGCCATAGAACGGGTCGACTTCCCGGAGCTTGTCGTAGGCGGCCATCAGCCGGCCGATCGGGTCATTCTCGCCGCGGCCGACGTATATGTCGTAGCTCATGCGTTTGCCGAAAGCCGAATCGAGTTTCATAGCCGACATCATGTCGCAAAGCCGGCCGTTCAGGGTATCGCTCGGCCCGGAAAAACGACGGCCGGTTGGCAGGGCGACCACCGAAAGCAGCGGGCGCAGCGCGGTGATCGGATAGTTGCGCACGAAATCGTGAAACGCGGTCTCGATGGCATGCAGATGATACGCCATGGCCCAGGTGGCATGTACCGTGTCTTCCGCGGTGGCGCCATGTTCCTCGAAGCCCTTGAGCGTGGCCGAGGCCATGTACAGATGCGACAACACATCGCCCAGACGCGCCGAGGTCGATTCCCTGAGCTTGAGCGCGCCGCCCAGACTGCCCATGGCGACATCGGACGAGAACGCCAGCGCGGCCGAGAAGCGCTCCAGATGACGATAGTAATCGCTCATCGCGTTGTCGACCGGCGCCTTCGCCAGGCGCGCGCCGGTCAGGCCCAGCGTGAACGCGCGCACCATGCGGTTGATCGAATAACCGATGTGCGAAAACAGCAACCGGTCGAACGTGCGCAGGCCGGCCTTGAAGTCCGGATTGTGCGCCGCCTCCATCTCCGACAGTACGTAGGGATGGCAGCGGATCGCGCCCTGGCCGAAGATCATCAGGCTGCGCGTCATCACGTTGGCGCCTTCGACCGTGATCGCCACCGGCAGCGCCTGATAGGCCGCCGCCAGATAGTTGCGCGGGCCCATGATGATGCCGCGCCCGGAATGGATGTCCATGGCATGGTTGATGACCGTGCGCATCATCTCGGTCGAGTGATACTTGATCATGGCCGTGACCACGCTGGGTGTGCAGTGATCCACGCCGGAAGCAGTGAGATTGCGTACGTTTTCCAGGATATAGGCATAGCCGCCGATCACGCCGAGGCCTTCGCGCACCCCCTCGAAGTTGCCGATCTCGGTGCCGAACTGGCGCCGGATGCGCGCGTACGCCGCGGTGATGCCGTACATGCCCTTGCCGGTAGCGGTCGACAGTGCCGGCAGCGAAATACCGCGCCCGGCCGACAGGCACTCCACCAGCATGCGCCAGCCCTTGCCGGCCTGCGCCGGGCCGCCGATGATGGCGTCGATCGGCACGAACACGTCCTTGCCGTGAATCGGGCCGTTCATGAACACCGCGCCCGGATAATGCCGGCGGCCGATCTCGACCCCCGGCGTATCCGTCGGCAGCAGCGCGCAGGTGATGCCGTAGTCGACCGTGTCCGGATCGCCCAGCAGGCCGTCCGGATCCTTGAGCTTGAAAGCCAGGCCCATGACGGTCGCCACCGGCGCCAGCGTGATGTAGCGCTTGTTGAAGGTCAGGCTCAACCCGAGCACGTCCTCGCCGTCGATCGTGCGCTTCGTGACGATGCCGGTATCGGGCATCTGGGTGGCGTCGGAGCCCACTTCGACACCGGTGAGCGCGAAGCACGGCAGCTCGCGGCCGCCGGCCAGGCCCGGCAGCCATTTTTCCTGTTGCGCCTTCGTGCCGTAGTGCACCAGTAGCTCTCCGGGGCCGAGCGAGTTCGGCACCATGACCGTAACCGCGGCCGTGAGCGAACGCGTGGCGATCTTGGCCACCACGCAGGATTGCGCGTAAGCCGAAAAGCCCAATCCACCGTGCGCCTTGGGAATGAGCATCGCAAAGAAGCGGTTGTTGCGTATATAGTCCCAGACAGGGTCGGGCAGGTCCTTGAGTTCGAAATTGACCTCCCAGTCGTCGATCATGGCGCAGAGTTGTTCGGTTTCGTTGTCGAGAAACGCCTGTTCGGCCTCGGTGAGCGTCGTGAGTTTGAACTCGAGCAACTGCTTCCAGTCCGGCCGGCCGCGGAACATCTCGCCTTCCCACCAGACCTGGCCGGCTTCGATGGCTTCTTTCTCGGTGGCCCCCATTTCCGGAAGAATGCGCCGGAACACGCCATAGAGCGGCCGACTCATCAGGGCGCGGCGTAGTGGTATCAGATTGAACACGAGCGCCGGGATGGCGAACAACACCGCGGCGATAGCCAGCCCGGTGAGGCCATAGAAGCCCAGCGCCCAATACGCCGCCAACACGCCAGCCGTGATAAGCGTAAGCATGGCCAGCGATATACCGCGATACAACAGGGTCCAATACAGACCGATGAGAATCAGCGCCGTAATCAGTCCGAACATGGCAACCTCGCCAAAACAGGAAAACCTAAGGGCTTGCATGCCTTATACAGGCAAATATTTTGTCGAAAGCCCTTTTCAAAAAGAACGATTTTCAGATAATACCAATCGAATTAACGCCGTCAAGCAGGCTCACCCGTGACCGATTCCGCCCGAAAAAGCACCAGCTCGAGTCGTAGCCCCAAGCGCGGGTATCGCGGCCTGTCCGCCGAAGAACTGCGCCGGCAACGCCACCAGCGGCTGATTGCCGCCGGCACCGCGCTGTTCGGCGAACGCGGCTATGCCGCCACGCCGATCGAGGCGGTGTGCAGCCAGGCGAAGGTCTCGACGCGCCATTTCTACGAACAGTTCGGCGGACGGGAATCCATCCTGCACGCGGTCTACGACGCGCTGGTCGCGGAAATGGAGAACATCATTCGCGCGTCGCTGACCAGCGGGCGCGACACCCTCACCCAGCGTGTGGCCGATACCATCGAATCGGTCATCCACTACCTGCTGGTCGACCCCAGACGCGGGCGCATCGTCTGCATCGAAGCGGTGGGCGTATCCGAGGCGATGGAGAAAAAACGCCGGGCGACGACGCATGCGTTGGCGGATATCATCCAGCGCTATGCCGAACTGATGGCCGAATCCGGCATGCTGCCGCAGCGCAACTACCGCCTGCCGGGGGTGGCACTCGTGGGCATGTTCAACGAGCTGGTCGCCGAGTGGCTGACCGAGGACACCGGGCTGAGCGCCGCCGAAATGGCGCGCGAGGCCAAGATCATGTTCCGGGCCATGATCTTCGGTGCCCAACACTATGAAGCCACGGACCGGCCCGACGACGAGCCGTCGGCCGGGCAAGCCCCCGGCTGACGGCACCGGCTACAAGGACAATTCGCCCGCGTTCAATTGCTCGCGGGTCGCCGTATCCAGGGGGCGATAGGCATCGCGCCCGGGCGCGAGCATATAGACGGTATCGCCGGATGCCGGCGCATAGCTGTCCTTCTTGAGGTCTACCTTGCGGTACTTCATGGTGCCGGTGACCTCGGCTTCCGGCTTGAGGCGGGCGAACACCGGCACGGCGTAGCCCGGCAACTCCGCATGCAAATGCGCCGCCAGGCCGGACCAGTCGAAACGTTCGGGGTCGCCCTCGGGCGTGATCGCAACCATGCCGGCGCGGCCATCGGCGCCGGGAATCTCCACGCCGTAGACCACCGATTCCGCCACCCCGCCGAAGGCATTGACCGCATTCTCGACCTGCGTGGTCGCCACATTCTCGCCCTTCCAGCGAAAGGTATCGCCCAGCCGGTCGACGAAGGCGATGTGCCGCATGCCCTGGCGCCGGACCAGATCGCCGGTATCGAAATAGCAGTCATCGGCCTTGAACACGCCCCGATGCAGCTTCTTCTCGCCGGCGGCATCGTCGGTGTAGCCCTCGAAGGGGGCGAAATCGGTGACCTTGTTCAATAACAGCCCGACCTCGCCCCGGCCGACCTCGCGCATACGCCCGTTATCGTCAACCACGGGTTGTTCCGTGTCGGGATCGTAGGCCACGACCGCGAACGACAACGGACAAAAGCCGGCCGTGCGATCCATGTTGAAACCGTTGACGAAGACCAGGTTGCCCTCGCTGGCGCCGTAGAACTCGCAGATCCGTTCGATCCCGAAACGGGCCTTGAAGTCGTCCCAGATGTCGGGGCGCAACCCATTGCCGATCACCGCGCGCACCCGATGATCGCGATCGCCGGTGCCGTCATCCGCGGCGAGCAGGTAGCGACACAGCTCGCCGATGTAGGAAAACACCGTCGCGCGGCTCGCCCGGATATCGTCCCAGAACCGCGACACCGAGAACTTGCGCGCCAGACAGAAGGTCGCCCCGGCGCACAATACCGACGCCCACGACACGGTCAGGGCGTTGTTGTGATAAAGCGGCAGGGCGCAATAAAAGCGATCCTCGGCCGTCAGCCGCAGGCCGAGCAGGCCCAGCCCGGCGCCGCCACGCAGCCAGCGCCGATGGCTCATGCGCGAGGCCTTCGGCAACCCCGTGGTGCCCGAGGTGAAGATATAGAAACAAGTGGCGGTACTGGCGACCTCGACCGAGGCGTCGAGATTGCCGCCGGACTCGCCGGCTGCCGCAATCATCATATCGGCCGCGCCATCGATCGCCGCATCGCCCCGGCCTTGCGGCAACTGCCAGACGCGGGACAGCCCCGTCAGCCGCGCATCGCCCCGCACCTCGGCAAACGCCGCGGCCAACTCGGTGTCGACCACGATCGCGCTTGGCTCGACCGTGGCCAGGCTGTGGGCCAACACATCGCCACGCTGTTTGCTGTTGCACATCGCCGCCGCCGCACCGAGCTTGGCAGCGGCGGCAACCAGCATCAGGGTTTCCGGCCGGTTTTCGACCAGCAGGGCCAGCACATCGCCCGCCCCGATGCCGGCCGCCGCGAGCACCCGCGCGAACCGATTGGCGGCGGCATTGAACTCGGCATAAGTCCATTCGCGCCCCTCGAACGCCAGGGCCGGATGCTGCGGACGGTGCGCCGCATGGGCCTCGATCAGGGTGGCGATGGTCAGCCGATCACGAAACCGCGAGCGCACCAGCATGCCAATGCCACGCGCCACCGCCCCCGGATTTTCGAACTGATCCCGCGTGGGCTTGACGACATCCCAGGCAGTGACGATCGAGCGTTGACTGTCGCTCATGCAGCACTTCCTCCGACTCGACGCTGTTTCACGGCACACAACCGAAAATTATTATTTTCACCAAACCGCGACAGTGTGTCCGTGATCGCGGCCGTCGTCCAGGCATGCGTGGCTTGCCAAGCCCTAGTACCGCCCCTGCTGTAGCAGTCCCTCGGCCGCGGGCCGGCAATCGCGCCACAGCGCGCGACCGTAGTCGCTCAGGCTGACCGAGGCGCGCAGGGTCCGCGGGTACAGGCGCAGGCTCTCGCGCACGTACTCGCGCATCTCGCGTAGCTGGGTATCGGCCATGAGCAACTCGTATTCGGGCTCGAGTGCCTCATCCTCGGGCCCGGCCCGCAACAGGCCGAGCGCGAGCAGGTGGGTCATGTACTGCGGTACGTATTCACGCAGCAGCACGCCGGCCTCGCGCCCGAGCGAGCTGGCGTTCGACAGCACGGTGAGGCTGACCGGCCCGGCCGGCAGGCGGCTGGCCCCCAGATGACACAGCGGCGCGACCCGGCGCTCGGCGAGCACATCGAGCATGGCGACCTGGTCGGGCACCAACTGCGACAGCGTCTGGCGATAGAGGGCATCGAGTGCGGCATCCGGATCGATGCCGCGCGAGCGCCGCACGAGACCGGCCAGCATCTCGGCGGCGCTCGCGGGCCGGTCCGCCTCGCGCGGCGGGCGCGACGAGTCGCCCAGCTCGTCCAGCCGTTGCTTGAGTTCGATCAGCGCCCAGGTCTCGGCGTCCGCCATCCGCCGCACCGCGGATCCGGCCAGTGGCCAGTCCTCGGCATCGCGGATCACGCCCATCAGACGATCGAGCGCACGGGGCCCCCGTTTTTTCGGCAAGCGACTCGCGGCCATGGGCCTCACACCGGTTGCGCGGGGCGCGGGCGCCCCTGGCTATGGACACAGGTTCGGCGCCCCGGCCACGACTTGCAAGCCCGCCCGCGATCAGCCCAGGGCACCGAAATGCTGTTCGAACACGCGGGAGAACACGAAAACCAGCTGAATCCAGCCGGCCGCGAACCCCAGCGCGGCGCCCACTGCGATCAAAATCCATTCGTCCTCCTCGAAGGCCGGGCGCAGCATGGATTCGAACTGTTCGGGCGTAAGCGACTGCAGCCGCGCGACCAGGGTCTCGCGCACCGCCATGCGCCGCTGGGCATAGCCGGTCAGGCGCTCGAGGATGGCCGGCATGCGCGCGACGACTTCGCCCTCGGCATCGGCCCGCAGCCGCTGGTACTCGCGCGCGGCCAGCGCCCAGCTCATCAACGGTCGTGCGTAGCGCATGGTGTCGTCGATGGCCGCGCCCACTTCGCGCCGGACGATGGCCTGGAGCTTGTCGGCATACGGGCCGTTGGTGATCTCGTCGAGAATATGTTCCGGCGTGATCACATGATCGGCCACCAGCCCGCCATAATCAGCCGCCACCTGCTTCTGGCGCCGGAAGAACAGCCCCTGGATGCGCCAGGGCCCCAGGTCGAACCCGCGCTTGGGATGAAAGATCATCTTGAGCGCCAGCCAATTGGTCGCCCAACCCACCAGCAAACCGAACAAGGGCAACACCCACCAGGCCGGAAAGAAGATCCACAGCACCATCTGAATCAGCCCGAAGGCGAAGCCGAAATAGGCCCCGGAGCGGCCGATGAAGATGAATTCATCGTGCCCGGCCTGCTTGAACACCCGGTTGAGCAGCGTCTTCTCGCGCACCAGGATGCGCGTGATCATGCCCTTGAGATCGAACAGATAACGGATATTGGCGCGCACCTCCAGCATCACCCGGGTCACCGCCCGCGGCGCGGCCGCGCGCAGCCGATAGTGAATCGCGCGGCGCAGCGCATCCGGCGCGGCCGGCCAGAGCACGGGATAATGCCGGCGCATCACGGTCTCGATGACGTCATCGATCATGACCAGCAGCGGCCCCTCGATCTCGGTGGCCACTTCAACCGGATCGAGCCGGCCGAACATCTCGGCCTCGGTGATCAACGACCGGGTGATGGTATCGACCGCGATGCCGGTCATCTTCGAAGCCCTGCGCGGCACGACGCCCTGCCAGCCGAGCCAGGGCCGGGCCACGCCCATGAACTCGACCGGATGGAACATCATGCGGATCGCGACCACGTTGGTGACGTAGCCGACCAGTGCGCTGATCACCGGCAGCGACAGATATCGCCAGGTATCGGCGCTCAGATGCAACCAGTCGGCGGTCATGCGCGGCTCATTGTCAAAGTCCTGCCGGAAGCGGGATCACGATCCTGTCGGAAACCGGCCCCGCGAGCATAGCAGCCCCGGGCGGAGCGCCCGTCAGTCGTCGTTGGCCGGATCGGCGCGCAGATTGTCGATCAGCGCCCGGGTCTGGGCGCGGGCGGCATCGACGAAGCGGTGCATGTCGGCCAGACGCGCCTGGGCACCCGCGCGCTCGTCGTCGATCTCGGCCTGGGCCGTGGACAACGACTCGCTGAGCACGCCCATGCGCTCGATGTAGCCTTCCAGCACGCGCAGATAATGGCGTGGCGCGAGCTGATAGTAGTCCTGACGATCCCCCGGCACGGCGGTGGCCTCGAGTACGCCCAGATCGCGCAGCATGCGGGCATTGGTCGAGATGCTCGCCCGCGATACCCGGAGCTCACGCGCCAGCGCCGACAGGCTGGTCGGGCCACCATGCACGATGAAATAGCCGAGAATGCGACCGGCGATCCGCGGCATGCCGTCGCCCTGGGCGGACAGGCCCATGCGTTCGATAAAGGCCGAGATCGCGCGTTCGTCATCCGACATCCGGGCAAGATTATGGACCGCCCGCCCATGCGTCAATTGATCGACACCGCGCGCCTGCTCACGACCGGATGCGCGTCGCCGCCGTTGTCGCCAGGTGGCGCCCCGGAATCACCATGCCATGGCGGCCGGCATGGTGCCCCGCATCCGAGCGGCGTGGCGGTCGGACTCGCCGCGGCCGGGGCGGAGGGCTACACTGCCCCGGCGCTTTTACGGCTTCATCATAGCGAGGACCGCCGACCATGGCCGAGGCCCGACCCATCGCCGCCGTCATCTACGACTGCGACGGCACGCTTGTCGACAGCGAACTGCTCAACGCCCGCTGCATGGTGGACATGATCACCGCCGACCACGGCATCCATCTGGATGCGGTCGCGGTGGAAGCCGAGTTCCGCGGCGGCAAGTTCGCCGACATGTGCGACATTCTCGCCGCCCGCCACGGCATCGACCTCGGCGCGGACTTCACCACGCGCTACCGTGCCTACGCCAGCGGTGTATTCGAGCGCGAGCTGCAGGCCATTCCGGGCGTTCACGCGGCCATCGAAGCGATCGGCAGCCCGCGCTGTGTGGCCTCGTCCGGGCCGCCGGGCAAGCTGGCCACGGCGCTGCGCGTGACCGGGCTGGCCGAGTATTTCGGTGACCTCGTGTTTTCGGCCTACGACATCGAAGCCTGGAAACCCGAGCCCGATCTGTTCCTGCACGCGGCGCGCGCCCTGGGCGTGGCCCCCGAACACTGTGCGGTGATCGAGGATAGCGACCCCGGAGTCGAAGCCGCCCGCCGCGCCGGCATGCGCGTGTTCGGCTACGATCATCGCCGCACGATCGGCGATCATCCGCATGCCGACCTGGTGCGCTTCACCGATTTCGGCGAACTGCCGCGCCTGCTCGGCCGCTATTAACCCGGCACAAAAATAGATGATTTTTCGGCTTAACAGCGCGAGTATGCGACCGCATACTCGCCGCGGCCATCGGCCGCGAAGTCTTTGAAAATAAAAGACGGACAGGCGCCGGCTTTTATTTTCTGTTGCGCGGTGACAGTCATTTCGCCAACCCGGAACTCATGGCGCTGGCCGTCGACGATCCGTGGACCGATTTCCTGTTCGGTCTGGGCGGCAATGCCAAGCTCAACCGCCGGGCGGACCCGATCCTGGAGCGCACACAACGCCAGCACGCGCGTCGTTGCCGCGAAGCCGAGCGACTGGGTATCGCCGGGCCCGATGCGACCCGAACCTACGAGGAACTGAGCTATGCCGCCGGCTCCTGGCCGATGACACCGCGCGTCATCGTCAAAGCCGAGGTGATGGCGCTGGGTGTCAATCCGCGCTATGTCGTGACCTCGCTGACCGAGCCGGACCCCGAGATGCTGTATGCCACGCTCTATACCGCGCGCGGCTAGGACGAGAACACCATCAAGGCGATGAAAAACGATCTGGCCGCCGACCGCACGTCGGACTCGGGCTTCCTCGCGAACCATCTGCG